>JBOGFE010000107.1:0-7043 GCA_050741935.1 Acidimicrobiia bacterium
GAGCAGCAGGGCGAGGCGGCCGGCGATGCCGTCTGACACGTGGGCGGCGGCGACCGTCGGGGCGGCGTCGATCGGCATCCCGAGGGCGGCGCCCAGTGCTTCGGCGGACCGCACCAGGGCGTCGCCACCGCCGGCGCTCAGGTGCGGCGTCACCACAGCCGGGTCCAGCAGCGTTCGCACGGAGGCGGGCAGACCGGGTGTGGTGGAGGCCGATGACGGCCAGGTGGCCGCCGCCACCAGCATCAAGGACAGGGCGGCGACGGCTGGGGCCTTGCCGGCCGGCCTCATCTCACCACCAGCGTTCCGTGCATGAAGGCGTGGACACGGCAGGTGAAGCCGTATTCCCCCCTGGGGAGCGCGGCGACGCCGGCCACGTTGGAGGCGGCGCCCAGAGGAGTGATCGGGCTCTGGAAGAGCTCCTGGCCGGGTTTGACCGCGTGGGCGAGGCTGTGCCCATCACCGGAGAGCGCGGATATGGCGTCGGCATTGGCGAAGGTCAACGCCTCCCCTTGGCTGATCTCGATCGGGTCCGGCGAGTAGCGCCAGGAAACGGCGGCGATCACCACCGCGGGCACCCCCCCGCCGGCCTGCGCCGGCACGGACCCCGATGCCACGAGCATGGCCAAGCCCGTCATCGTCAGTACCGCTCGTGCTGGTCTCATCCTTCGCCCCCTCTCCCCGCCCGGTGTCCGGACGGTCGCCTCGTGGCGCTGGAGAGGGACGGTAGGAATCGCCCGTAGCAGTTTCGTAGCAGCGCCCGGCAAGGCAGCATGGAGCCCGGTGGCCACGATCGAGGTCCAGTTGCTCGGGCGCTTCCTGGTGCGCCGTTCCGGCGCCGAGGTGCCCCCGGCGAGCTTCGGCGGCCGCCTGGTGCGCGTCCTCATCCGGTTCCTGGTCGCCCGCGCGGGCAGCTTCGTGTCGCGCGACGTACTGGCCGAGGCGCTCTGGTCGGAACGGATGCCGGCCGACCCCGCCGCCAACCTGCGGGTGCTCGTTCAGCGGGCCCGCGCCGCCCTGGGGGATCCGGAGCTGATCGTGACCGGTCCCGGCGGATACTCCTTCGCCGCCGGCGCCGGCTGCGAGGTGGACACCGAGCGCTTCCTGGCCCGGGTGCAGGGCGGTCAGGATCACTTCGACGCCGGCCACCCCGCCGCTGCGCTCCGCGAGTTCCGGTCGGCGGTCGACCTGTGGGGCGAGCCCCTGGCCGAGGACGCCTACGAGGAGTGGGCCCAGGAGGTCCGGGCCATGCTGGGTCGGGCCTACCTCCAGGCGCTGGAGACGGGCGCGGAATCGGCCCTGGCGGTGCGTGACCCGTGGCAAGCGGCCGCCCTGGCCGAGCAGGCCGTCAGCCGGGAGCCGTTACGGGAGCCTGCGGTCGCCCTCCTGGCCCGGGCGCTGGCCGCTTCCGGCGACCAGGTCGCCGCCCTGCTGGCGATCGACTCGCTGCGCAAGCGCCTGGCGGAGGAAGTTGGGCTCTCACCGTCGGCTGATGTGCTCTCCCTGGAGAGCCGGCTCCAGCGGGGGGAGCTGGTGGGCGAGGCCACACGCCGGCCGGTTCGCCGCGCCGCCCGTCCCGCCTTCGAGGGGTTGGCGTTCGTGGGACGGGACGAAGAGCTGGCGATGTTGTCGACTGCCGTGCGGGGCCCGCCGCCCGGCACCGTGCTGGTGGCCGGGTTGGCCGGGGCGGGCAAGTCCCGCCTCCTGGCGGAGGCGGCCGGGGACTCGGACGTACCTGTCATCGCAGCGCGGGCGTTTCTCCCGGAACGGAACGAGCCGTGGGGACTGGCCCGGGCCGTCCTCCGCGAAGCGCTCTCCCTCGATCTCGAGGCGGCGCAGGCCATTCCCGACCGCGCCGCTCAGGCTCTGGCTGACGTCGTCCCCGAGCTGGAGGAGCTGCGACCCATCGGGAGCGGCGTGGTCGACTCGGAGAGTCGCCGGGCCCTCGCCATTGAAGCGGCGGCCCGGGTTCTGGCGGCCGCCGCGGGCAAGGGTGCGCTGATGGTGATCGACGACCTCCAGTGGGCGGACGCCACCAGCGTCGGGCTCCTCGGGCTCGTCGCCCGGAGGATCACCCAGGCGGGCATCGTCCTCGCCTACCGGCCGGAGGAAGTGGCCGTCGACAGCCCTGTGCACGGCTTCCTGGAGGAGATCCGCTCCGTCCGGGCGCCGCTCGAGATCGCCCTCGGCCCGCTGGCTCCGGAGGCAATCTCCGCCCTCTGCGCTGACGCTGAGGTGGCCGCGGTCATCGCCGAGGAGACCGACCGCTCGCCCCTGGCCGTGTCCGAGGCCATCCGGCGCCTGAGCGCGGAGGGCGCCGTCAAGCTCGAGCACCGGGGCCGGTGGGCGCCCTGTGGCCCCGACGCCGCTCATCGAGCCCGTGAGGTTGCCCGCACCGGGCAGCGCCAGGCCATCGCCGATCGGGCGGAGCGGCAGCCGCCCGACCGGAAGGAGCTGCTGCGGCTGGTGGCGGTCCTGGGCCGGGAGGCGCCGGCTCGGATCTTCGCCCGGGCCAGCGGGTCGGCGGAGGCGCAGGTCCTCGATGGGTTCAACGCTCTGGCCCGGACGGGGCTGGCCCGGCTGGGGGACGGGGGATGGGCGACCGCCCACGATCTCATCGGCGAGGTGCTGGCCGAGCGCCTGGACCGGGCTGAGCGGGGCCGGCTGCACCAATTGCTCGCCCGGGCCGTCGAGGCGGAAGACGGGGATCCGGCGGAGGTGGCGCGGCATCTGGAAGGAGCCGGCGACCGGGCGGCGGCGGCCGCCGCCTATTCGGGGGCCGCCCATCAGCGACTGATGCAGTTCGCCGGGGACGAAGCCAAGCACCTCGCCGACGCCGGCCTGAAGCTCGAGCCTCATTCCGAGCTCCGGGCCCGGCTCATGCGCGCCCGGGCCGAGGCGCGCGCCCTGCGGGGCGACCTCGTCGGAGCCTGCGACGACCTGCGCGCGGCCCTGCCTTCGATCCCGCGGGGCCCGGAGCGCTCGGGGGCCCTGGCCCGGATCGCTGAGATCACCGCCGGCCTGTTCGACTTCCTCCAAGCCGGGGAGCTGATCGAGCTTGCGCTGGCCGAGGCGGGCGACGACCTCCGGACGAGGGCGGAGGCCCTCGCCATCGCCGCCTTCGTGGACGTGAACCAGATCAAGATCCCGGAGGGGGAGGCTCGGGCCGCGGAAGCGCTCGCCCTTTTCGACGAGCTCGGCGAGTCTCCAGGCGTGGCCAGCGTGGTCGACCTGCGGGCCATGGCGGCCTTCTTCCGGGGCCGTCTGCCCGAGGCTGGTGAGCTCTTCGACCGGGCTGCTCGCCTGTACCGGGACACGGGCCAGCTGACCAAGGTAGGGACGCCCCGGATGATGTGGGGATGGATGCTGATGCTGGGCGGCAAGGTCGAAGAGGGCCTCGTCGAAGTCGAGGCGGCGCTGGAGCTCGAGCGGTCCCTGGGCCAGACAGAAGGCGAGGTCGCCTGCCTGTGGGTCCGCAGCGAGATGCTCTGCGCCCTCGGCCGGATCGACGAGGCGCGCAGTGACGCCCGGTCCGGGTTGGCTCTGAGCCGGGGGGTCGGGCACCGGGAATGGATCTCCAACAACCTCCGGGGTGTGGCCGCCTGCTGTTGGGCGAGCGGTGACCTCGACGGTGCGGAGGCCGCCCTCCGGGAGGCGATGGAGGCCGCCGCCAATTTTCCCTTCCTGGTGCACTTCAACACCGCCATCCTCTCTTCGCTGCTGGTCGAGCGGGGGAAGCTCGGCGAGGCGGAGCGGTACGCCAACCAGGTCCTCGCCGCTGGAATCGGGGCGTCCGCCTTTGAAAGCCGCCTCGTGCTGGCTGAGGTGGCGCTGGCCCGCGGTGATCCCGATGCGGAGCGCCTGGCCGAGGAGGCGCTCGCGCTCGCCGACGCCGGCGGATATCTTTTCAGTCCCGCTCGCCACCGCCTCGACGTCAAGGTGCGCGGGTGACGGCGGTCCCGTTCGCCCCGTTGAGAGCGCCCGTCCTCAGAGGGTCCGGTCGACCGGGTGATGGGAGAACGCCACCCACTCCGGCGGCAGGTCTGCCCCGCACTGGTGGAGGAAGGGGATGACATCGTTGAAGGCCGTGTGCCGGACGATCTTCCCGTCTCGGATCTCGAAGATGCTGACGCCTCCGAGCTCGAGCGGGTTCCCTGTCGGCGCCAGCCCGACGAGCTCGCCTTTGTGGGTCCCCCTGACCGTCCAACTTTGCACGACCACGTCCCCCTCAGCGACGAGCTCGTGCGTCGTGAAGTGGATGTCCGGGAACGCTCCGAGGAGCATGTCCTGGAGGACCTTCAGGTTCTCGACCGTCTGGGGCAGCACCTCCGAAGGGAAGCTGTTGCTCTTCCACTCGGGGTCCAGCAGCTCCGCCACCGTGTCGAGGTCGCTCTCGTTGTACGCGTCCTGGTACCGCCGCACGATGTCCTTGTTCGCCTCGGTCTGCTCGCTCATCCCGTACCCCCGTCTCTCCCTCGGTGCCAGAGACGATAGGCGGATGCCCCCGTTCCGTCCTCCGTAGTAGTACGGAGTTCCAGCCATCGAAGCAGGGCTTTCGAGCTTCGCCATTACCATCTGGGCCGTGGCCTTCCCCGAACGCCGTCCCCGGCGGCTGCGGCGCAACCCCGCCATCCGCAGGTTGGTGGCCGAGACCCGCCTGTCGGTCGACGACCTCGTCGCCCCCCTGTTCGTGAAGGAGGGCATCGCCGAGCCGGAGCCGGTGGTGTCGATGCCCGGCGTGGTCCAGCACACCCAGGAGAGCCTGCGCAAGGAAGCGCGGGCGCTGGCCGGTCTCGGAGTCCCCGCCGTCATCCTCTTCGGAATCCCGGCCCACAAGGACGCCGGTGGCTCCTCCGCCGACAACCCCGACGGCGTGGTCCAGGTGGCACTGAAGAACCTGCGGGACGAGGTCGGGGACCGGCTCGTCCTCATGGCCGACAACTGCCTGGACGAGTACACCGACCACGGCCACTGCGGCCTGCTCACCGCCGCCGGCGAGGTCGACAACGACGCCACCCTGGAGCGCTACGCCGCCATCGCCGTGGCCCAGGCCGAAGCCGGCGCCGACGTCACCGCCCCCAGCGGGATGATGGACGGCCAGGTGCTGGCCATCCGGGCCGCGCTGGACGACACTGCCCACCCCGACACCGCCATCCTGGCCTACGCGGCCAAGTACGCCTCCGCCCTGTACGGGCCGTTCCGCGACGCGGCCGAGTGCGCGCCCCGCTTCGGTGACCGCCGTGGCTACCAGATGGACCCGCCCAACCTCCGGGAGGCGCTCGTCGAGGTGGCCCTCGACGTGGAGGAGGGCGCCGACATGATCATGGTCAAACCGGCGTTGGCCTACCTCGACGTGATCGCCGCCGTGCGGGCCGCCTTCGACCTGCCGCTGGCCGCGTACCACGTGAGCGGCGAGTACTCCATGGTCCAGGCCGCCGCCACCGCCGGCTGGCTCGACGGCGACGCCGTGGCCAGCGAGCACGTCACCGCCATCCGCCGGGCTGGGGCCGACATGGTCCTCACCTACTTCGCCCGATCCCTGGCCGAACGCCTCCAGCGGTGAGCGAGCTGTACCGGCGGGCCCTGGCCCGTATCCCGGGCGGGGTCAACTCCCCCGTGCGGGCCTTCGGCGGCGTGGGCGGCGAGCCGTTCTTCGTGGCCCGGGCGGAGGGCGCCCATCTCTACGACACCGACGGGCGGCGCTGCATCGACTACGTCCAGTCCTGGGGGGCGTCCATCCTCGGCCACGCCCACCCGGCCGTGGTCGACGCCGTCACCGCCGCGGCCGCCCGGGGCACCTCCTACGGCGCCCCCACCGAAGCCGAGGTGCGCCTGGCCGAGGCGGTCTGCGCCCGGGTGCCGTCGGTCGACAAGCTCCGCCTGGTGTCGTCGGGCACCGAGGCGACCATGACCGCCGTCCGCCTGGCCCGGGGCTTCACAGGCCGGGAGATCATCGTCAAGTTCGCCGGCTGCTACCACGGCCACGCCGACGCCCTCCTGGCCGCGGCGGGCAGCGGTCTGGCCACCTTCGGCCTGCCCGGCTCCGCCGGCGTGCCCGCCCCGGCGGTGGCCACCACCGTGGTCGTGCCCTTCAACGACGACGCCGCCCTGGAGGAGGCCTTCGCCCGGCACGGGCCGCGCATCGCCGCCGCCATCGTCGAGGCCGTCGCCGCCAACATGGGCCTGGTCCCGCCGGCCGACGGGTTCCTGGCCGGCCTGCGCCGGCGGTGCGACGACACCGGTGCCCTCCTCATCGTCGACGAGGTCATCACCGGCTTCCGTCTCGGCGACCGGGGCGCCCAGGGCCGCTACGGGATCACGCCCGACCTGTCCTGCTTCGGCAAGGTGCTGGGTGGGGGACTGCCCCTGGCCGCTCTCGGGGGACGGGCCGAGATCATGGACCACCTGGCCCCGGAGGGCCCCGTCTACCAGGCCGGCACGTTGTCGGGAAACCCGTTGGCCACCGCCGCCGGCCTGGCCGTCCTCGACCTCCTCGACGCCGGCGCCTACGCCGCCTTGGAGGACAAGGCCGAAACCCTCGCCGGCGGCCTGCGCCAGGCGATGGCCGACGCCGGCCTCCCGGCCCAGGTGCCCCGGGTGGGCCCGCTGGTCGGCTTGTTCTTCGCCGCCGAGCCGGTCACCGACTACGAGACGGCCAGGGCGGCCGACACCAAACGCTACGCCCGTTTCTTCCACGCCCTCCTGGAGCGGGGCGCGTACTTCGCCCCCATCGACTTCGAGACGCTCTTCCCCAGCCTTGCCCAGAGCGAGGCGGACCTTGAGGCCACCGCCACGGCCGCGGCGGAGGCGGCGATGGAGGTGGCGGCGGCCGGCTGACTGCGCCCGCCGGCTACTCCCCGCCGCTGCGCTTGCGCACCTTGTCGATGGCGAAGAGCAGGCCCACGAAGATGAAGCACATCAGGGCGAAGGCGATGAAGGCCAGGTCGCCGTCGTGGGAGGCGTCGATGAGCTGGGGGAACTGGCTTTCGGCGAAGGTCATCTCAGCTCTCCTAGACGGGCGCCGGCTCGGGGACGTCCGGGGTCGG
>JBOGFE010000108.1:0-4536 GCA_050741935.1 Acidimicrobiia bacterium
CGTCCCCGCCCTGCTGGCCGAAGCCGAGGGCACGGCCGAGCTGGAGGTGTCGGTCGACGGGCTGCTCCGGGATGTGTCCGCCTGCATCATCGTCAAAGAGGGCGACCGGTCCATCCTGGTGCGCCGGCCGGAGGAACCCCACACGCCCGCCTCCACCCAGAAGATCCTGACGGCGGCGGCAGCCCTGTCGGTCCTCGGGCCCGACTTCCGCTACGAGACCAAGGTGGTGGCCGAGGGCCCGCCGGTCGACGGGGTGGTGGGAACCCTGTGGCTGGTGGGCTCGGGCGACCCCGACCTGGCCACCCCCGAGTACGCCACCTTCCTGGCCGAGCAGCTCCTCACCCGGGACCGCCGCGTCACCCCGCTGGCCGCCCTGGCCGACGAGCTGGTCGGCGCCGGCGTACGCACGGTCGCCGGCGGGATCCGGGGCGACGACTCCCGCTACGACCGCACCCGGTCGGTCCCGACCTGGAAGCCGAACTACGTCACCGACAACGAGGTCGGCCCCCTCGGCGCCCTGCTGGTCGACTCGGGCTTTCCCGGGTTCAGGTATCCCGAGACCCGGGCCGACGACCCCGCCGCCCACGCGGCCGCCGAGCTGTCCGGGCTCCTCGCCACCCGCGGCGTGGTCCTGCCTGCCCCGCCCGGCGCCGGCGCCGCTCCCGAGGGGGCGGTCACCCTGGCCACCGTCCGCTCGGAGCCGTTCTCCGAGGTGGTGGCGTCCATGGTGCGCGAGAGCAACAACACCGCCGCCGAGCTCATCACCCGGGAGGTCGGGGTCCGGGCCGGGGCGGGGGGGTCCACGCCGGCGGGGGTGGCGGCGGTGACGGCCGAGCTCACCCGCCTCGGGCTCCCCACCACCGGCCTGCGCCTGGGAGACGGCTCGGGACTGGAGGCCACCAACACCGTCACCTGTGCCGTGCTGGTCGACGCCCTGGCCCGGGTGAAGGGTCTGCGGCCCACGCTGGCCGTCGCCGGGCGGTCGGGCACGCTCGTCCGCCGGCTGGTGGACACGCCCCTGGAAGGGAAGCTCTTCGCCAAGACCGGCACGCTCAAGGGGGTGGGGGGCCTGACCGGTTTCCTCGACGGGCGCCGGACCCTCTCCTTCGCCGTGCTGACCCAGAGCACCCTCAGCGACGCGGCCGGCCGGATCCTCCAGGACCGCATCGTCGCCGTCCTCGCCGACTACCCAGGACCCCAGCCCGGGACGGGCGATTAGAGCCTTTTCGGCATCGACTACGCTGCCCGCCCGTGGCGAAGACGGAGTCGGTCCCGAACGAGGCCAAAGAGCTCGTCGACCTGGTCGTCAGCTACGCCAAGCAGGAGACGATCGAACCCCTCAAGCGGCTGGGCAAGTCCGTGGCCTTCGGCGTGCTGGGAGCGGTGCTGGTGGGGACGGGCACGCTGTTCCTGGCCCTGTCGGCCCTGCGGGCGCTCCAGACCGAGATCGACACCTTCGACGACAACTGGTCCTGGGTGCCCTATCTCATCGTGGCCGCCCTGGTGGGGGTGATCGCCGGCGTGGGTTGGGTCACGCTCGGGCCCGGGGGCAAGGACGGCGAGGAGCGTTCCAGGTGAAGGGGAAGACGAACGGGTCGGGCACCATCACCCGGGCCGACATCGAGGCCAAGCTGCGGGCCATCCGCGACGGCCTCGAGCCGGTGGGGGAGCAGGCCAGGTCGGGTGTCATGGCCGTCGTGCCCGTCGTGGTGGCGGTGGTGGTGCTGGCCGCCTACCTGGCGGGGAAGCGCAAGGGCCTGAAGCGCCGGGCCATCATCGAGATCCGTCGCATATGACCAGGCAGACATGACCAAGCTGATCCGCACCCTCTCCCGCCTCGCCTTCCGCCGGGGGGTGCTCGGCGGGTCGAGGGAATGGGCGGTGGTGTGGGTGCTCGCCGCCCTCTGGGCCCGCAGCAAGCAGAAGTCGGACGAGCCGCCGCCGGTCGTCCACCGCGAGGTCCTCTCGCCCGGCGAGTCGATCCGCATCTCGCTCTACGACCCGAAGACGCTGCGCTGACGACGGGGGAAGCAGGACCGCGAGCAGTACCCTCTAGGGCGGTGAAGGTCCTGTTGCGCAACCCGAAACGGGAAGTCGAGATGCCCGGGCCGGTCCGGGTCTCCAAGTTGCTCGAGCACCTCGGCATCAACCCCGAGACCGTGCTCGTCATCCGTAACGACACGCTGGTCACCCACGACGAGCACCTCGACGAGCCCGACGTCGTCGAGATCCGGCCGGTCATCTCCGGAGGCTGAGCAGCGGGTGGGCAGGCAGGGGCGAAGTCGATGAAGTGCCGGCGCTGCAAGGGACCGGCCGTGATCGACGTCCGGCGCCACAACGCCGCCTTCTGCCGCGACTGCTTCCTGCACCACTGCACCGAGCAGGTGCGCCGGGCCATCGACCACTTCGAGATGATCCGCCCCGGCGAGCGGGTGCTGGTGGCCATCTCCGGAGGGAAGGACTCCCTCGGCCTCTGGGATCTGCTCCTCGGCCTCGGCTACGAGTGCGACGGCCTCTACCTCGGGCTCGGCATCGGGGAGTACTCCGACTCGTCGGGCAGCTACGCCCGCGACTTCGCCGCCTCCCGGGGGCTGCGCCTGATCGAGGTCGTCCTCCCCGCCGAGTTCGGCTTCGACATCCCCGCCGCCGCCACCGGCGCCGGCCGGTCGCCGTGCGGGGCGTGCGGCCTGTCCAAGCGTCACCTGTTCAACCGGGCCGCCCTCGAGGGTGGCTACGACGTGGTTGCCACCGGGCACAACCTCGACGACGAGGCGGCTGTGCTGCTCGGCAACACGTTGCGCTGGGACGGGTCCTACCTCGGCCGGCAGTTCCCGGTGCTGCCCGCCGCGCCCGGGTTCGTGCGCAAGGTGAAGCCCCTCGTCCGCCTGTCGGAACGGGAGATGGCGGCGTACTGCGTGCTGTCCGGGATCGACTACATCGTCGAGGAGTGCCCGATGGCGGAGGGCAACCGCCACCTGGCCTACAAGGAGATGCTCAACGGCCTCGAGGCCACGTCGCCCGGGGCCAAGGCCGCCTTCCTGTTCAGCTTCTGGGAGCGGGGCCATGCCCACTTCGCCGCCGATGCCGACGAGGAGCGGGCCGAGCTGACGCCCTGCACCGAGTGCGGATCGCCCACCACCGGCGAGGTGTGCGCCTTCTGCCGCCTGGGAGAACGGGTGCGGGGGCGCAGCGCCGACCGCCTCCACGGCTCCCGACCCCGGAGCGCCTGACTTGGGGCGGTCGTTCGCAGCGGGAGAGCGGGTGATGCTGGTCGACTCCAAGGGCCGGCGCTACCTGATCGTCCTCTCCCCGGGGGCGAGCTTCTCCACCCACGCGGGGACCCTGCCCCATGACCAGCTGATCGGAGCCGACGAGGGCGTCTCGCTGCGCACCAGCCACGGCGCCCGGCTCCTGGCCGTGCGCCCCACCCTCTCGGACTTCATCCTGAAGATGCCCCGGGGCGCCCAGGTGATCTACCCCAAGGACATCGGCCCGATCCTGATCCTGGCCGACATCTTCCCCGGCGCCCGGGTGCTGGAGGCGGGGGTGGGATCGGGCGCCCTGACCATGGCCCTGCTCCGGGGGGTGGGAGCGCAGGGGTCGGTGGTCGGCTACGAGCTGCGGGAGGACTTCGCCGCCCGGGCCCAGGCCAACGTGGCCTCCTTCGTCGGCGCCGACGCCCCCCTCACGGTGGAGATCCGCGACGTCTACGAGGGCATCGACGAGACCGGCCTGGACCGGGTCGTGCTCGACCTCCCCGAGCCGTGGCGGGTGGTCAAGCACGCCGAGGAGGCCCTCCTTCCCGGCGGGATCCTGTGCTCCTACCTGCCCACCATCGGCCAGGTGGCCCGGCTGCGCGAGGAGCTCGACGGCTTCTCCTTCGGGATGGCCGAGACGGTCGAGGTGCTGCAACGCTCCTGGCATGTCGAGGGTCCCTCGGTGCGCCCCGACCACCGGATGGTGGCCCACACCGGTTTCCTCACCGCCGCCCGGCTGCTCCGTCCCGGGTCCGCCTCCACGGCGGGCGCGCCGTGAACCTGATGGACCTGATCATCCTGGCCAGCCTGGCCATGGCCGCCTACGGCGGCTACCGCCTCGGGTTCCTGGCCCGCATCTTCTCCTGGGCCGGCCTGGCCGTGGGCGCCCTGGTGGCCGACCGCTTCCTCCCCGACGTGGTCGGTTTCTTCTCGTCCTCCGATCCGCAGATCCGGCTGCTGGCCGCCGTCGCCTTCCTCGTCGGCGCGGCCATGCTGGGCCAGGGCCTCGGCCTGGCGGTGGGGAGCCTGCTCCACGCCGCCCTGCCCATCGGAGCCGGACTACGTCAGGGGGACCGGGTGGCGGGCGGAGCGGTGGGCGGGATCGGTGTCCTGGCCGCGGTGTGGGTGCTCACCCCCGCCCTGGCCGCCGTGCCCGGCTGGACCGCCCGGGAGACCCGCGGCTCGGCCGTGGTCAGGACCATCGGATCCGTGGCTCCCGACCCGCCCGACACCATGCAGGCCCTGCGCCGCTTCGTGGCCGACGGCACCTTCCCCTCGG
>JBOGFE010000109.1:0-4172 GCA_050741935.1 Acidimicrobiia bacterium
GGTCAGGTCCAGGCTGGGCTCGGCCGGCGTCGACGCCTCCTCCACGCCGGGCAGGGTGGGCTGGGTCCGCTCCCCCACCGTGAGGATGCCGAGGTCGACCCGGTCCTCGTAGGGGAGGTACTCCACCGCCATGCGCCGGAAGATGTAGTCCACCAGGCTGGCGGCGAGGCGGATCTCGGGGTCGTCGGTGATCCCCGCCGGTTCGAAGCGCATGTTGATGAACATCTCGACGAAGGCCTTGAGGGGCACGCCGTACTGCAGGCCGTGCGACACCGAGATGGCGAAGGCGTCCATGATCCCGGCCAGGGTGGAGCCCTGCTTGGCCACCTTGAGGAAGATCTCCCCGGGCCGGCCGTCGTCGTACTCCCCCACCGTGGCGTAGCCGTGGCAGTCCGCCACCCGGAACGAGAACGTCTTCGAGTTCCGCTTCCGGGGCAGCTTCCGGCGGACGGGCTCCTGGAGCACGATGGTCTCCACCACCCGCTCCACTTCCCGGGCCACCGTGTCGGCCTTGTCGCTCCCTGTGCCTTCTCCCGTCCCGCCCGCCCGCTTCTGGGTCGACAGCGGCTGGGCCACCTTGCAGTTGTCCCGGTAGATGGCGATGGCCTTGATCCCGAGCTTCCAGGCCTTGATGTGGAGGTCCTCGACCTCTTCGACCGTGGCCTCCTCGGGCAGGTTGATCGTCTTGGAGATGGCACCCGAGAGGAAGGGCTGCACGGCCCCCATCATCCGGACATGGCCCATGTAGTGGATCGTGTTGTCGCCCATGGCGCAGGCGAAGACGGGCAGGTCCTCCACCCGCAGCCCCGGAGCGCCCAGGATCGTCTTGTGCTCGTCGATCCAGGCCACGATGGCCTCGACCTGCTCGTCGGAGTAGCCCAGCCGGCGCAGGGCCCGGGGAACCGTCTGGTTGACGATGAACATCGTCCCGCCCCCGACCAGCTTCTTGGCCTTGGTCAGCGCCAGGTCGGGTTCGACACCGGTGGTGTCACAGTCCATCATGAGGCCGATGGTGTTGTGGCTCACGAAGCCGTTGGCCACGTAGGTCACGTTGTCGGGGACGGAGAGGTCGTAGGTGAGCTCCTCCTCCCCCAGCTCGGCTTTGGCCACCACGTCGTAGAAGAAGCCGAGCAGGCGCCGCAGCTCAGCGTCATCGGAGGCGGCCATGAGGTCCTCGGCCAGGCTCCGGGTGATGGCGCCGGAGCGCCGGTGCTCCATCATCGCCACCCGCCGGTTGCGCCCGTTCTCGGGGGCCACCCGGTCGATCAGCTCCCGGGACACCGGGATGTGGTCGTAGCGGGCCGACTGCGGCACCTCGCCCGTCACCACCGCCTGGCACTTGCGGGCCGAGATGAACCCCACCTCGTCGAGCCAGCGGCGGTTGGCCGCGCGGTTGAGCAGGCGCAGCACGGCCAGGAGCGAGCCCCGCCCGCTCACGCCCGTCCGCCGGGTGGTGACGAAGCCAAGCGCCAGAAGCAGGGTCTGGACGTCGTGGGAGAACTCGAAGGAGGTCGTGGTCCACGACGGGTAGCCCCCGACGACCGAGCCGTCGGCCTCGTGGAGGCCCCTCAGGAAGGCCCGGTACACCTCGGGGTCGTTGGTGTGGAGGATGGCGTCGGGGATGTGGGGTGTGTAGCCCTTCCCGCGGTGGGCCTCCGAGGGCGCTCGCTTGGCGAAGCCACAGGCCTCCCACCACTCGGTGAGCCGGACCGAGTTGGCCTCCACGCTGGTGTAGCCGGTCTTCGGGACGGCGACGGCGGCGATCCCGAACAGGGACTTGATCGCCCGCTCGAGGTGGTCGGCGACGTCGGGATCGGTGTCGCTCACGCAGAAGCGCAGGCCCTTGGCGTGCAGCGACCCGTCGCCCATGAAGTACCCGACCAGCTCGGCCAGCTCCCGTGTCATGTGCCGGGGCACGTCGACGTGGTGCTCGGCCGTCCAGTGCGACGACTCGGCCAGCGGCGGGAGGGAGACCGGGCGGGGCTCGCCCACCATCTGCCCGAGGGCGAGCGGCACCCGGTCGCCGGGCCGCAGGTCGGCGAAGTGCCGCCACACCCACTCGCCCCGGCCGTTGATGACCTTGATGCGGTGCTTGGTGGTGCCCTGGATCCGGTAGCCGCGGGCCGTGTGGACGTCGACCACCGTTTCGAGCCCGTTGACGTAGAACCTCGTCGCCCGCCGGGTCCCGTCGTCGGTGAGGACCCCGGCGTCGAGGTCCTGCCACTGGGCCCCGTCCGGGTCCCCGAGCGACCGGAGCCGCACGAGCCCCCGGTCGGTGGCCACCAGCGAACCCCCCACCAGGCACCCGGTGGGCGCCAAGACACTGGCCTGGCTGTTCCGGACGCCGTGGACCTCGCCGATCCCGACCGCGTCGTCC
Organism: Acidimicrobiia bacterium; assembly: GCA_050741935.1. Classification (GTDB taxonomy): domain Bacteria; phylum Actinomycetota; class Acidimicrobiia; order IMCC26256; family BP-133; genus CAWBJP01. Next base: position 2,378 of record JBOGFE010000109.1, read on the forward strand.
CAGGAGCGGCGGGCGGCGTCGACCAGCTCGGCCGGCACCATGGAGCGGTCGATCCGGTCGACCTCGGCCCGGTGCATCCGCAGGACGCCCAGCATCGGCTCCTTGTTCTTGGCGTAGCCGGCGAAGGGACCCATCCGCCCCGCGGTGCGGGCGCTGGTGGCGTAGGCGTGCCCGGTCATGAGCGAGGTGATGGCGGCGGCCAGGGCCCGCCCCTTGTCGGAGTCGTAGGGCATTCCCTGGGCCATGAGCAGCGCCCCGAGGTTGGCGTAGCCGATGCCGAGCTGGCGGAAGGCCCGGGAGTTCTCGCCGATCTTCGCCGTGGGGTAGTCGGCGTTGCCGACCAGGATCTCCTGGGCGGTGAAGATCACCTCGACCGCGGCCTTGAACCCCTCCACGTCGAAGGTGTCGTCGTCGTTGAGGAACTTCATGAGGTTGAGGCTGGCGAGGTTGCAGGCCGAGTTGTCGACATGCATGTACTCACTACAGTTACGGATGATGATGTTGTTAACAATGTAGGAATGGTTCCGAGGCTCGCACAGGTTGTAGGTGAGCTCGACGCCATCATCCGAGCGAGCGAGAAGCTTCACCGTTCTCGCGGTGTCGTAGAAATCGTGGTTGAGCAGCAAGGTCGCAAGCTTCTCGTGCTTGGCCGGCACGCCGAAGCCAACGTGTCCGGCAAAAGCTTCGATCGAGCGATTCGCGATCCGGAGATCAAACAGGGGCTTGCTCCGATAAATCTTCTCGGCCCCGTCTCGGCCGGTGTATGGGAAGCAGGCTTCCCCGCCCTTCCTCGTGGCATAGACGCGGCTGAACACACCAACTGTCCCGAGCAGCCGTTGCACGTCCTCCAACAGCGCTCGCGAGACCGATCCAAGGCCGACGTAGCGGCTGTTCTCACCGTCGTAGACACACCCGTCAGCGTCGAACAAGCCCCGCAGGAAAGCGGCCACGATCTCGGGCGGCGCCTGCTCGATTGCCCAGGGGATCTTCTTCTCTGACGCCTTGGCGTGGCCGATGCCGAGAGCCTCCAGGAAGCGGGCGATGACCCGGCGGCTCTGGCGGAGCTGCACCGTGCCGTTCTTCTGGATGGATGGCTTCGGCTCCCGGTCGCCGTTCATCCAGGTCAGCAGTTCACGGTGCTTTGGAAGGATGTCCCCTTGGTCGTCGCCGTTGCCGTAGACGGTGGTGACGAGATCCTCGGAGATGCATCCGTCTCCGACCAGCCAGCCGAGGTAGTGGGCGAAGTCCTCGCTCCACTTCTCCGGCAGGCGTACCGAGCGGGTCCAGTCGCCCTTCACCGAGTAATCCCGCACGTCCGTCGACACCGGCAGGCGCCACTCAGCGTTGACCGCCGGCGCCGGCAGGTCGAGCACCTTCACATCGTCGGCTTCGCTCAGCTCGGAGGCCGGCACGTAGCCGCGGTTGACGGTGAAGATCTTGTGGTTCGGGGTGCAGCGCAACTCCATGCCATTGGAGAACGAGAGCTTCACGATCTCGTTGAAGCCGGTGATCATCACGGCTTCGGGCGTGGTGATCTCGAGGCGCTCAGCCGGAGCGTCCGGGTTCGTGGCGTCGTGGGTGTAGACGCCGAACGTCTCGCCCAGCCGAACCCGGTCGACCAGCTCGTCGAAGCGGACCAGACCCTTGTCGGTGTGGACCCTGGCGTCACCGGGGAAGCACGGGTTGCTGGCGTTGATCCGCCCCGTGTTGGAGGCCGTGTGCCACCGGTTGATCGTCGTGTCGAACTGCATGCCCGGATCGGCGCACTCCCAGGCCGCTTCGGAGATCTGACGCA
>JBOGFE010000110.1:0-4633 GCA_050741935.1 Acidimicrobiia bacterium
CGGCCGGCGGGAGGTGGCGCAGCTGCAGGTCGAGGCCAGCGCGGGCCAGGTCGAGGGCGCCCTGGCCGGTGGCGGCGGCGTCGCGGGCGCCGACGGCCGCCGACAGGTCCTCCAGGGCCCCGGTCACCTGGGCCCCGAGGAGCTCGGGCACATCCCCGGCCTCGTAGGTGTGCCAGGCGCTGGTCACGTTCTCGAGCTCGGCCATCACCGGGGCCCATTCGCCGGCCGATGCCTCGTCGAAGATGCTGACCGCGCCCGAGAACAGCGCCTTGAGCTCGGACGCCGGCGCGCCGGAGAGGGCGTCGATGGGAACGGCCAGCGCCACCCGGACGAGCTCGTCCTCGGCCTCGATCCGGGATTCGCCGTAGCCGGGGGCGAAGGACTTGCCCTCGAAGTCACCCTCCATCAGGTGCTCCTGGATGGTGATCCCGCCGGCGACCGGGCCCCGGGGCCCCTCCACCGTCTCGCCGACGGCCTTGACGGTGACCTCCTCGAAGACGGACCCGGGGATGTTCTCGGGCCGGTAGACGTCCCCCGCCTTGGGCTGGGCGGGCATGATCATCCCCGCCGGCCCGTCCTTGCCCGCCAGCCAGGTGCCCCCCATGTCGGCGACGACCCCGTCCTCGTAGTTGAAGACGTCCTCGCCGAAGTACCACACCGAGCCGTCGTCGGCCTGGGCGAAGTAGTCGAGGGCGACCTCCACCACCCGGGGGCCGGCATAGGCGATGAACTGCCGGACGACGGTGGCGACGGTCTGGCCGTCCCACTCGATGGTCCTGGTGACGGGCAGGAGCGTGATCTCGACCCGGGCCGGCTCTCCGGCCTCCTCCCCCAGCTGGATCACCTGGTTGAGGGTGGAGGTCGGGAACAGCGGGTTGGTGATCTCGGTCGGCCGGGAGAACACGGGCTTGGCCAGGTCGACCCGGGCGCTTTCGGGGGCGCATTCGCCCTCGTCCAGGCCGCAGTCCGCGGCCGCCCCTTCCGACCCACCTCCGCCGCCGTCACCCCCGCTGTCGCAGCCGCCGGCGGCGGCGAGCACGGCGACGAGCCCGATGGCCAGCAACCGGCGTCGGTCCATCCCGTCACTCTCGCCGCCCCGACCGGTGGAAGCAACCGGTCGGCGCCGGTCGATCAGTGCTGGTGGAAGATCTCGACGCTCTCCTGCTCGTTGGCGTCGTTGCGGGCCACGATGGCCATGGCCGGCTCGGAGGGGTCGTGGTTGACCGGCTGGTGGGGCAGGTCGGCGGGGATGAAGAGGAAGTCGCCCTGCTCGAGGGTCTTCGTCCGCTCGAGGTTGTGGCCGTAGCGGACGTCCACCCGCCCCTTCATCATGTAGATGGCCGTCTCGTAACCCCGGTGGGAGTGGGGCTCGGCCGCCCCCGAGGGCGGGATCACGACCAGGTTCATCGAGATGCGGGTGGAGCCGGCCGACGACCCCGAGATCCCGACGAAGTAGGGCAGCCGCTGCTTCGAGAGGGTGTCGGTCTCCGGCCGCACGATGACGATGTCGTCGTCCGGAACGACTCCGGGTCCGCTGGTCGCCGGGGCAACCCCGACGATGGACTCGAAGACCCGGTCGATGGTGTCGGTGGCGATCGTCATCTTTGTTCCCTCCCGATCAAAGCGACTACCAGGAAGGTAAGACTGATCGTCTCGGGCGTCCGTCAAGACGGAGACACTTCGTTTGTCTCCGACGCCCCAGACGGTTCCGCCACGCTCCCCCCAACTCGACGTGGCGTTCCTGACCAACAACCGTGCGTTGGTGAGGAACGCCGCCCATCGGGACCGGTCAGGAGGAACCGGCCGGGCGGCTGGCCGCGGAACGGCGGATCACGATGTCGCCGAAGGCGGTGCGGGCTCGCACGTCCACGGTCTCGTCCGACGGCTCGGGGCCGGCCACCGTGTCCAGTTCGTTGCGCACCGTGCCGAACTTGGTGGACACATCGAGGCGCGCCGCGGTGCCGGTGTCGACGCCGACCTCGATCCCACCGCGGGCGGTCGTGAGCTCGACCGAACCGCGGGCGAGGCCGCCGACCCGGACGTCGCCGTTGGCGGTGTTGGCGCTGACGCCGCCACCGGCCCGGTCGACGGAGATGTCGCCGTTGGCCGCGCTCACCCGCAGGTCGCCGGCGATCTCGCCGACCCAGCAGTCGCCGTTGGCGCTCTTGAGGACGGCGCTGCCCTGGATCTCGCGCATCCGCATCTGGCCGGAAGCCGTCCTGATCTGGGCGTTGCCGGCGACGCAGTCCACGGCGATGGCGCCGGCACTCGTCGACAGGTCGACCGGTCCCGTGTGGTCGAGTTGGATCTCGCCGGCCGCGGCCGCGATCCGGCACTTGCCGAGGCGGCCGGTGGCGCGCAGGGTGGCCTTGGCGGCATCGCCCTGCACGTTCGAGCCGGCCGGCAGCTCGATCGTCACGTCGATCGAGCCGACCTTGCCGAACAGACCCATGGTGCGCGGCTTGGGCGTCCTGACCACCAGCCGGCCGGCGGCGTGCTCCACCCGGGTCTGCTGCGCGGCGCGGACGTCGGGCTCATGGGAGGCATCGCTCGGGCGCACCTCCACGACGGTGTCGTGGCGTTCGCCGGCAATGATGCGGACGTCGCCGACGGCGATCTCGAATGCGACCGAGATCGGCCCGGGGGTGTCGAAAGTAGGCATGGCGGTCCTCCTGGGGAAGTTGGGGTGGTCTCTCTGGGGGAAGCGGCGATGCAGTGGTCAGCCCCGAGGGAGCGTCAGCGCACCCAGCCGGTGTAGCGCTGCCCGCCCCCCGGGACGTGGTGTTCCGAGCGACGGCTGCGGTCATCGGGCGACAGCGCCGCCGCGGCCGCCCGCACGAGCCAGGCGTTGACCGAAAGCCCCGCCTGGCCGGCGGCCTCCTCGACCCGGGCCTTGAGATGCTCGCTCAGGCGGAAGTTGATCCGGGCCGGCGCCCCTTCGTCCGCGTCCGGTGGACTCGGCCGCGGGGCGTCCCCGAGTGATTCGGACTCGACGAACGAGTGGTCGGTGGGGGGTGGCATCACCACGAAACCGGGCTCCCGGCCGCGCAGCCGGAGCTCGACCGAGCCCGGGGCGAGGTCGCTCGTGATCTCATCGGCCGCCGCCGACAGCGCATCCAGCAGGACGAGACGCACCGCCGACTCCAGCGGCGCGGTGAGCCGCTCCGCCAGGGCGCGGGCCTCGTCACCGCCGGCGTCGGCGGCCACGGCGAGCTCGTGCCGAAGAGCGTCGACATACGGCGTCAGGTTCATGGCGCCATTATGGCACCGTCGTGGCATCAGATCAAGGGGCCATCTGGCGCCATCATGCGCCAGGGGACGCTGGACCGCCCGATTGACCGGACGTTCCCGGCTGTGGGTGTATGACGCTCCGCACCGCTTCGGTAGGGGATCCTCGAGGAGGCAGTCAGGCTGGTCGGTGACCGGGACCCCCTTCGTCAGGAGGTCAGGACCTTGGCTTCGAGGCGCCTCCGGGCGGGACTGCACCGGTAGCCGGCCGCTTCCGTGGCGTGCAGCGCCTCGGCGGCGAGCCTCGGGCCTTCGGGGTCGCCCCGGGCCAGGGCGACCTCGGCGAGGACGAGACCGGCCTCGAAGTGCGCAACGGCAAAGCCGCCTTCTCGGCCCTCCTGGGCGTACCGCTCTGCCGTCTCGACGTCTCCTTCCTCCATGAGCACCGAGGCGAGGTGTGCCGCGTTCCATTGGTCCTGGGCGGGTATCCCGGCGGCGACCTCCATCGCCTCCCGCAGGGCCGCTTTGGCCCCGTCGAGGTCGCGGCCCGCCCGCCGGCAGGCGGCCAGCACCTTGAGAGCGACCGAGATCCACTCCCGATTGCCCAGAGCCCGGCAGAGCTCGACCGCGGTCAGCGCGTCCCGCTCCGCCTCCTCGAGTCGGCCGAGGCCGCACAGGACCTCGCCCCGGATCGAGAGGCAATACGCTTCTCCTTCGGTGTGGCCCAGGGCTCGCTCGAGTTCGAGCGCCCCTTGGAGCTCGGAGAGCCCCTCCTCCGCCCGGCCATTCAACATGAGGAGCCATCCCTGCATGGCCCGCATGGTTCCGACCTTGAGGAGGCGGCCGGAGTCCCGGTACAGGCGACCGGCCCGGCCGTAGAGATCGGCCGCCTCGACCAGCCGGCCCCGGAAGAGTTCGACGAGACCGCGTAGGCCGACCACGCTGGCCACGCCGGCCGGCTCTCCGAGCTGCTCGAAGGTGGCCTGGGCCGCCGTGGCCCGGGCTTCGGCCCGGTCGAGTTCCATCCGGTTCACGTCGAAGAAGGCGGCGAGGGTCAGGGCCTCGGCCCGAACTGCGTCATCACCGCCGGCTTCGGTCAGGGCCACCTCGATCACCTCGGCCGCCTGGGCGTAATCGTCGAGCGCCTGGGTGAGGTCGGAGACCCGGATGAGCGTCCGGGTGCGCTCCGGGCCCCGGGGGGTCGACACCAGGGCGGCCCGCAGGTCCTCGCGGGCCCCGGCCAGGTCGCCCTGGAGAGCCCGGGCCTCGGCCCGGGTGCGCAGCAGCGCCGTCCGGACTCCCGCCGGGGGATCGAGAACCAGGCCGGTCTCGGCCGGCTCCCTGGCCTCGTCGCCGGCGAAGGCCACCAGCCGCTGGCGGGCCGCCTCGGCGAAGGCGGTGGCGG
>JBOGFE010000111.1:0-5708 GCA_050741935.1 Acidimicrobiia bacterium
AGGCTACGTTCAAACTGGCTACGTCGGCAATCTCCACTGAGTCATAGAGAAAGCCCAGGTGCTCTGACCTGGGCTTTTAGTGTGGAGACGATGGGATTTGAACCCACGACCCCCTGCTTGCAAAGCAATGGTTCAAAAGCTAAATAGAGCCGTCTACCAGCACTTTTGCTGTTGCGCAGGGCCACGTTCCCCGGCTGTGCAACGCCTGTGCAACATCCTGCCTCGCTCTGGGAGGCTGGTCCCTTGTGGCACAACGCTTCGAGACGGGCTTGGCCTTGGTGACCGCCGATACCGCCTGCTACCGTGCGTGCCAGCCGCTGGCGGTGCCCGCCGCCGGTCAGTGCCTAACTCGGACCCTCGAATTCCCGGGGTTCAGCTCTGACCGCTGGGGCGGAGTGGCGCTACACGCGTTGTGGGGCGGGGTTTGGCGGGCGGGCGGCTGCAGAACTGGTGCCATCTCGCTGAAGAGCTGAGGCCGGTTGTGGTTGTCGTTCTTGTGGGCAAGGTCGCTGCCCGGACCGTCTCGTCGAAGCAATAGTTGTGTAATTACAGGGTGGTTCTTCCGGTGGTGTTGCCGCCTATCCACCCCTGTCTCCATTTATCACTTTATGATTACGGGTAGTGCGTTCAGCGAATGACACCAGGCAAGGACTCGGGCGGCGGGGCCGGGCGGCGAAGGCGGCGTTCTTCACTTCGCCGGCTGATGTCACCCAACGCCGCTACGAAGCGCTGAGGGGGTACTTCGTCGAGGGCCTGACGGCCGCTGATGTTGCGGCCCGGTTCGGTTACGCCGCTTCGACGGTGGTGGCCATGGTCCGGGACTTCTCCGCCGATCCGTCGTCGTTCTTCCTCACGCATCGGCCCGGGCCCCGGGTGGCGCCGGCCAAGGAGGCGGCCCGAGCCGAGGTGCTGCGACTGCGGGCCGCCGGCTACTCGGTCACCGACATCACCGAGGCGCTGGCCGGCTCGGCCACACCCCTGAACCGGACCGGCGTGTGGGAGATCTGTCGGGACGAGGGCTTCGAGCGTCTCCCCACCCGGCCACCCTCACAACGACGGGCGCCGTTGCGTAACCGCCAGGACCGCGTCCGGGCCATCCGCTGGCCCGAGCGTGCGGTGCTCGATGAGACGTCCTACGCCGGGCTGTTGTTGCTGGTTCCCGCCCTCGTCGAGCTGGACCTGCCCGGCGCGGTCGCCGCCGCCCGGATGCCCGGCACCCGCGAGGTCCCCGCCCTGGCCTCGGTGCTGTCGCTGCTCGCCCTCAAAGCCATCGGAGCGCGGCGCGTCTCCCACGTCGACGACGTCGCCCTCGACGCCGGCCTGGCCGTCTTCGCCGGCCTCGAATCGCTGCCCAAGGCCACCGCCCTGGGCAGCTACTCCTACCGGCTGTCCCGCAGCCATGGCCAGGCCCTGCTCGGCGCGTTCGCCGGCGCGGCCCGGCGCAGCGGCCAGATCGAAGGAGCCAGCTTCGATCTGGACTTCCACGCCATCATGCACTTCGGCGACGACGTCGCCCTGGAAACCCACTACGTGCCCCGCCGCTCCCAGCGCACCGAGTCGGTCCTCACCTTCTTCGCCCAAGACGGCGAGACCCGCAACCTCGTCTATGCCGACGCCACCTGCACCAAGGCGAGCCAGGCCGGCGAAGCGCTCGCCTTCGCCCGTCACTGGCGTGAGATCTCCGGGTCCTTCCCCGAACTGCTGGTGTTCGACTCCAAAGTCACCACCGGCGCCGGCCTCGCCGCCCTCGCCGCCGAAGGCATCACCTTCCTCACCCTGCGAGCCCGCAACGCCAAGCTCACCGCCGCCCTCGAAGCCCTCCCCGACAGCGAGTGGACCACCATCAGCCTCGACCGCCGCGGGCCACATAGCCGACCCCAGGTCCACGAGGACATCGTCAAGGTCCGCGGCTGCCCCCAATCCCTGCGCCAGATCGCGCTGCGCGGCCTCGGCCACGACCAGCCCACCCTCGTTCTCACCAACGACTACGCCACCAAGCCCGCTCGTCTGGTCGACCGCTACGCCAAGCGCATGAACATCGAGCAGCGCCTCGAAGAAGGCATCCGCTCCTTCCACCTCGACGCCCTGTCATCCGCCGTCGCCCTCAACGTCGATCTCGACACCACCCTCACCGTCGTCGCTCAACTCGCCTACGACTGGCTCCGCCGGCGCCTCCCCGGCTACGAAACCGTCACCCCCGACACGATCTGGCGGCGCTTCATCTCCACCAAAGGCAGCGTCACCCTCGGACCCGACGAAGTCGTCGTCCGCCTCGGCGAACGCACCTACAGCCCCGTATTGCGAGCAGCCCAGCTCCCCACCATCGCCGTCCCCTGGTGGCAAGGCCGCAGCCTCCGCTTCGAGCTCCCGCCCGGGAAGCGAAAATAGGGTCCAATTCGCTGTTCGAGAATCCGAGTTAGCGCGTCATCACCAGCGCTCTCGAGGCCGAGTCCCAGCCGCGATTATGAGCGGATGTCGCCCGCGATATGCGCCCTTCGGGATCGAGGCCAATCCGCTCCGATCGCTGATGATGCAGGTGGCGGCTCGGCATGCGGCGGCCATCACGGCCCTGATCGCGTCTCGTCCACTCGCGACAGCGAGGGTCCACAGTATCCGGCGCCGTGACCGAGCCGCGGGCTTTGGGCGAGAATGGGCCAGCGCTATCACGGGGAGGGAGCGTGGTCGAGAGGTTCCCGGAGGGGCCGCTGACGATCCTCTTCAGCGATGTCGAGGGCTCAACCGACCTGCGGACGCAACTCGGTGACGCCGCCGCCCACCAGATCCTCCGCTCCAGCGAGGACGTCGTCCGCAGTTGTGTGGCGGAACACGACGGCCGCGAGATCAAGGCTCTCGGCGACGGCTTCATGGTCGCCTTCGTCTCCGCCCGCAAGGCGGTGTCGTGCGCCGTCGCCATCCAGCAGCGGCTGCAGGAGCGGAACAGGGCGGTGATCGGCGAGGAGATCTTCGTCCGCATCGGGATCAACACCGGGGAAGTCGTAGTCGAGGGCGACGACCTCTACGGCCAGGCCGTCAACGCCGCCGCCCGCATCGCCGCCCGAGCCAAGGGTGGAGAAATCCTGGTCTCGGAGTTCGTTCGCCACCTGATCGGTTCAGGGCCCGAATTCTCATTCAAAGACCGTGGCCGCTTCCGCCTCAAGGGCTTCCCCGACCGCTGGCACCTGTATGGCGTCCTCTGTGGCTCCGGGGAGCCTTCCGACATCGTTCGCTTCGCCGAGCGGACGCCCTTTGTGGGACGGGAAACCGAGCGAGCCGAACTGCGTCGGCTGCTCGCCGGAACGCGGCAGGGGTCGGGGGCGGTGCTCTTGATCGGCGGTGAGCCCGGGGTGGGCAAGACCCGTCTTTCCGAAGAGCTGGTGCTCAGCGCGGAGCGGGAGGGCCTGCAGAGCTTCGTCGGTCACTGCTACGAGATGAAAGGTGCCCAGCCCTACATCCCGATCGTCGAGCTGTTCGAACAGGCACTGGCCCGGTCTCGCAGCCCCCAGGCCTTCCGACAGTTCCTGGGCGAGGACGCCGCCGAGGTAGCCCGGCTCGTTCCCCGGTTGCGTCAGCTCTGCCCCGACATCCGTCCCCCGCTGGAGCTGCCCGCCGAACAGGAACGCCGGCACCTCTTCAACAGCATCTGGGAGGTGCTGGCCCGTACGGCGAGGAGCCAGCCGACCCTTCTCGTGCTGGATGACCTCCACTGGGCCGACGAGCCCACCATGCTCCTCATACAGCATTTGGCCGAGCGGGCCGCCGACGTCCCGGTGTTGATCGTCGGGCTATACCGGGACAGCGAGCTCGACGTGGGCCGGCCGCTGTCCCGCACCTTCGAGGACCTGATTCGCCGACGGTTGACGCGGCGGATGACGCTGCAACGTCTTCCCGAAGCGACCGTGGCCCAGATGGTGACCGGCTTGGCCGGCCAAGCGCCCCCACCCCGCCTGATCGAGGTGCTCTACGGCGAAGCCGAGGGCAACCCGTTCTTCACCGAGGAGATGTTCAAGCACCTGGCCGAGGAGGGCCGCCTCTTCGACACCGACGGCCGATTCCGCGCCGACCTGTCGGTGGACGACCTCGACGTCCCCGAGGGAGTACGGCTCGTCGTCGGACAACGGCTTCGCCGTCTGGGCGAAGAGGGGCCCAAGGTGCTGGGCAGCGCGGCGGTGATCGGGCGTGTCTTCTCCTTCGAGCTGCTCCAGGCCGTGGAGGAGATGCCCGAGGACCCGCTCCTCGACGTCGTGGAGCGGGCCGAGCGGGCAGGGCTGATCGTCCCGGTGGAGGACGGCTCCGACGAGGACCGTTTCATGTTCGCCCACGAACTCATCCGCCAAACGGTGGTGGCCGAGCTGTCCGCCCCACGCCGCCGGCGGCTCCACGTACGGGCGGCCGATGCCCTCGAGCGGGTGTACGCCGGCAACCTCGGCGCGCAGGCGGCGACCATCGCCCAGCACCTCCTCGAAGCGGGACCGGCCGCCGACGCGAAACGGGCGTTCCGCTACCTCACCCTGGCCGGGGAAGCCGCGCTGGACGCAGCCGCCTACGAGGAAGCCCTCCGGTATTTCGAGCTGGCGCGCTCGACGAGGGAGCCGGCGACGCCCCGGGAAGGGGCCGATCTCCTCTTCGGCCTGGGCCGCGCCCAGCGCAGCCTGGGGAACTGGGACCAGGCCATGCAGAACTGGCGGGAGTCGCTCGACGGCTATGCCTCGCTCAGTGAAGCCGAAGAGGTCGGCCGGCTGTGCTGGGAGCTGGCCTGGCAGGAATTCTTGGTGGGCCGCATCGCCGAGGCGGTGGAGATGTCCCAGCGCGGGCTCGACGCGCTGGGAACGGGCGAGAGCCCCGCCCGGGTCGGGCTCCTCGCCCTCGCCGGAATGGCGTTCGGCCTGGCCGGAGACCACGACGCCGCCACGGAGAGGATCGGCGCCGCGCTCGAGCTGGCGGAAGCGGTGGACGACCGGCTGGTCCAGGGCCGGGTGTTGAAGGCCGCAACCATCTTCCGCTGGGCCTACTTCCAGCATCAGCAGTCAGTCGACACCGGGCTACGGGCCTCGGTGCTCCTCAAGGACGCCGGTGCGCTCTGGGACTACGCCGAGACGATGGCGTTCGTCCAGATGTGCCTCCACGCCCTCGGACGCTGGGACGAGGCGGCGGAGACCGACGCCGAGGTCGAGACCCTGTCCGCACGACTCGGAATCCACATCGGCGCCCTGGCCTGCCGGCGGGAGCGCGCCGCCCGGGAGCGCAACCAGCGGCCCGACCTGGATCGCCACGAGGCGTTCGCCCGCGCCGACCTCGACCTGAACCGACGGGCGGGCACGGCCTGGATCGCCCACTCGTACATGTTCCTCGCTCTGGTGGACTTCTGGCGGGGAAGGTGGGAGCAGAGCCTCGAGCATGCCGCCACGGCCGTGTCGCACGAACCGCCGGGCATCGTGGCCCTGTGGTCGCCGTCGGCGGAGCTCCTGCTCACCGCCTACGCCGGGGACCCCAGCGACGCGCTGCGAATGTACCGTGACCTCTCGCCCCAACTGCCCGGTGCCGAGCGGACCGCGTCCCTGAGCGGTTGGTTCCTGGTCTTCTCGGCCGTCGAGGCGCTGGTGGTGATCGGGGAGCGGTCGGAAGCGGCGGCGCTCTACCCGCTGGTCGTCGAAGCGATCGAGATGGGAAACGTCGTCGACGGCTACGGAGGCGACATCCAGGGCCGACTG
>JBOGFE010000112.1:0-3174 GCA_050741935.1 Acidimicrobiia bacterium
CTGCTCACCCTCTTCGGCTTCCCCGCCGGCGGCACCGGCCTGGCCGCCGTCATGGGCGTGTCCGAAGACAACCTGCGGGCGACCTGGGGCAAAGCGGGCTGGGACTGTCAGCGCCGAAGTAATTCCCTAGCTGGAGGGTTCGACGCCGAAGTAATTCCCTACCTCGACGCCGACGTTATTCCCTAGTCCGCTGTCGGGACGAGGGATCCACCCGCCGGGCTCCTTGCACCTGTACCCACCTGGCTCACTTCCCCGAGTGAGCGAGGTCTTGGATGGCAAGGAGGCAGTTTGACGTGATCGACGTTGTGGAAGTTCTTCAGCATTGGCATGCGGGCCGGCCGAAGTCGGTGGTGGCGACGAGTCTGGGGATCGACTCGAAGACGGTGCGGAAGTATGTGGCGCCGGCGGAGGCGGCCGGGTTGGTCCCGGGTGGGCCGCCGCTGGGTCGGGCGGAGTGGGCGGAGCTGGTGCGGGGCTGGTTCCCGGAGCTGGTCGACGCCCGGGCGCGGAGCTTGACGTTCCCGCTGATCGAGCCGTTCCGGGAGCGGGTCGGCGAGATGATCAAGACGAACACGGTGACGACCGTGCATCAGCGGCTCCGGGACGAGCAGGGCCTGGCGGTGGGGATCTCGAGTTTCCGCCGCTACGTGGCCGGCGAGTTCCTCGACGAGACCACCCGGGATCAGGTCACGGTCCTGCGCCCGGAGGTGGACCCGGGCGACGAAGGCCAGATCGATTACGGGTTCTTGGGTTCGTGGCTGGACCCGATCGCCGGGCGGGTGCGTCGGGTGTGGGCGTTCGTGATGGTGCTGGCGTGTTCCCGGCACATGTTCGTGCGGCCGGTGCTGTCGCTGGACTCCCGGTCATGGGTCGCGGCCCACGTTGCGGCGTTCGCCTTCTTCGGGGGTTCGGTCCGCCGGCTGGTGCCCGACAATCTGGCCACCGGGGTGGACCGGCCCGATCTCTACGACCCGAAGATCAACAAGGCCTATGGCGAACTGGCCGCCCACTACGGCTGTCTCGTCGACCCGGCTCGGCGCCGAAAGCCACGGGATAAGCCCCGGGTCGAGCGACCCATGCCCTATGTGCGGGATTCGCTGTGGCGGGGCCGGGAGTGGGCCGATGTCGCCGCCATGCAGGCGGGGGCGGTGACCTGGTGCCTCGAGGTCGCCGGGCGGCGCCACCACCGCAGCCTGGACGGCGCCCAACCGTTGCTCGTGTTCCGTGCCATCGAGGCCGAGGGGCTGATCGGTCTGCCGCCGACGCCGTTCGAGCTGGCGTCGTGGTCGACGCCCAAGGTCGGGCCCGACTGTCACGTCAAGGTGGGCAAGGCGTTGTACTCGGTGCCGTGGCGGCTCATCGGCCGCCAGGTCGACGCCCGAGAAGGCGACCGGACGGTGGAGATCTTCGTCGACGGTGCCGTGGTCAAGACCTGGACCCGGGTGGAGCGGGGCAAGCAGACCGACTGGAACGACTACCCACCCGAGAAAGTGGCGTTCTTCATGCGCACCCCGGCCTGGTGCCGCAAGCGCGCCGGCGAGCTCGGCCCGTCGGTCCTGGCCGTGATCGGGGCGCTCTTCGAGGTCAACGCCCTCTACCGGCTCCGGGCCGCCCAGGGGGTGATCGGCCTGGCCGAGCGTTACAGCCCCGAACGACTCGACGCCGCCTGCGCCCGGGCCGTCGCGGTCGGCGATCCGTCCTATCGCACGATCAAGGGGATCCTGGCCGCCGGCACCGAATCCGACCCGGCCGAGCAGACCGACCTGCCCACCGCCCCAGCCCATCTGCATGGTCCCGCTCGGCTCTTCGACCTCGCAGCGGAGGAGGCGTCATGACCCGCACCCACCAACTCGAGACGAGCCTCAAAACGCTCGGCCTCTCCGGCATGCTCGACACCCTCGAAGCCCGCCTCGCCCAGACCCATGCCGGTGACTTCGGTCACCTCGAGTTCCTCCAGGTGCTTTGCGAGGACGAGATCGCCCGCCGGGACGCCGCCGCCCTGGACCGGCGCCTCCGAGCCGCCCGCTTCGAACAGACCACCACCATCGAGGACTACGACTTCTCCTTCAACCCGAAGACGCCCGCCGCCCACATCCGTGATCTCGCCACGCTGCGGTTCCTTGACCATGGCGAGTCCGTCGTCCTGCACGGCCCGGTCGGTGTCGGGAAGAGCCACATCGCCCAAGCCCTCGGGCATGCCGCCTGCCGCCGGGGTCACAGCGTCGCCTTCACCAAGACCAGCCGTCTCCTCGCCGACCTCGCCGGTGGTCACGCCGATCGCAGCTGGGAGAACCGGCTCCGGCGCTGGGCCCGCCCGGCGCTGCTCATATTGGATGACTTCGCCATGCGCCAGTTCACCCCCAGCCAGGCCGACGATCTCTACGAGCTGATCAGCGAACGGGCCGGGCGCAGCCTGGTGATCACCGCCAACCGGGCGGCCGAGGACTGGTATTCGCTGTTCCCGAACCCTGTCGTGTCGGAGTCGATTCTCGATCGGGTCGTCAACGGCGCCCACCACATCCACATGCCCGGCCGCAGCTACCGGCCCAACCGCCGGCCCGGCTCCGCCCTCGCGGTCAAACCGGGCGCCGACCGTGCTGGCAACCCGACCGGGAACGGGCCCGCCAGCAGGAAGAACCCGTGATGGCAAGAACCACGGCTCCGCCGCCGCCGGTCACCTGCGCCGCTCTCGGCTGCGACCAGCTCGTCCCCCGCGGCCGCCCCGGGCGACCCCCCATCTACTGCTCAACCACCTGTCGGCCCAGCTACCACCGACCCGGGATCCTCGTCGAAGTCGACCACCCCGACACCAGCACCAACGGCCGACCCGCCCAACGAGTCTGGACCGTCCGCCTCCGGCGAGGCCCCCGGGTCGTCGAGATCGCCACCGACCTCGGCTGGCCATCCGCCCACGCCCTCGCCCGCCAACTCAACGACCTCATCCACCCCCGACAGAACCCAGGAGCCGCCATCGACTAGAACCTTCATCCCAGGAGCCCGGTGGGGAATAACGGCAACACAGGGCTAGGGAATAACGGCGGCGTCGACAGGGTGTTCCATTCGGACCGGCGGACCTCATCGAGGGCTTTCGTGGCCCAGGCCACGACGTGATAGGGGTCGAGGCAGACGATGGCCTCCGGGGCCCGCTCGGCGACGACGGTATGGATCCACTCC
>JBOGFE010000113.1:0-14500 GCA_050741935.1 Acidimicrobiia bacterium
TGTCCACCCTGGGCGCCGAGCGGGCCCGGCTGGTGGCGGAGATGGCCGGCCGCGTCCTGGCCGCCGCCCGTCCCCTGCCCGTGGTCGTGGTGTCGAGCGCCCGGGAGGTGCGGGCCTGGGCCGCTTCCTCCGGGGTGGCGGTGCTCGACGATCCCGGCAGCCTGGACCTCGCCGCCCTGACCGGCGTGGCCTGGGCGCGCAGCCTCGACCTGCCCCGGGCCGTGATCGCCCATGCCGACCTGCCCCGGGCCCACAGCCTCGAAGGGCTGGCCCGGGACGCCGGCCGTCCGCTGGTGGCGGCCGTGCCGTGCCACCGCGACGACGGCACCCCGGTGCTGTCGGTCCCCACCGGTGTGGAGTTCCGCTTCGCCTACGGGCCCGGCTCCTTCCGCCGCCACGCCGGCGAAGCCCGTCGCCTCGGCCTCGGCTTCCGGGTGGTGCGGGACCCCGACCTGGCCCACGACGTGGACGCCGCCGAGGATCTGGTCGGGCTCGGGCTCATGACCCCTGAACCTCGTCCGGCGTCGGCCCTGGGGTGAGCGACAGCTACCTGGCGCCTCCGGGTACGGAGGCCATGAGCATCGACCTGCCGCCGCCGGAACGGGCCCTGGCCATCGGCGCCCACCCCGACGACATCGACTTCGGATGCGGGGGGACGCTGGCCAAGTGGGCGGCGGCCGGCTGTGAGGTCTTCGAGCTGGTGCTCACCGACGGGTCCAAGGGCAGCTGGGACCCGGAGGTCGACCGGGCCCAACTGGTCCGCACCCGCCAGCGGGAGCAGCGGGCCGCCGCCGCCCGCCTCGGCGGGAGGGACGTCCGCTTCCTCGGACGGGTGGACGGGGAGCTGGGCAGCGGGCTGG
Source organism: Acidimicrobiia bacterium (assembly GCA_050741935.1). Lineage (GTDB taxonomy): Bacteria > Actinomycetota > Acidimicrobiia > IMCC26256 > BP-133 > CAWBJP01. The sequence continues at coordinate 861 of JBOGFE010000113.1, forward strand.
CCGAACGGGAAGCGGTGTGCCGAGTCATCCGGGAGTTGCGCCCCCACGTCGTGCTCGGCCACGACCCCTGGAAGCGCTACCGCCTCCACCCCGACCACCGCCACGCCGGGCATCTGGCCGTGGAGGGGATCGTGGCCGCCCGGGACCCGCACTTCTTCCCGGACCAGAACCTCTCGCCCCATCGCCCCACCCACCTGCTGCTGTGGGAGGCCGACGTCGTGGATCACCTGGAGGAGGTCACCGACTGGCTCGGCATCAAGATGGAGGCGTTGCTCTGCCACGCCAGCCAGTGGGAGTCGACCATGGCCATCACGGGCGACGGGAGCGAGGAGCGGAAAGCCTTCGAGGCCCGCGTCCGGGAGCGGGCCATGGCGGCGGGCGCGCCCGCCGGCCTGGCCGGGGCCGAGGCCTTCAAGCGCATCGACCACCTGTAGCCGGCGAGGGCACGGCCGGAGGCCGAGCTGCCGAGCCGGAACAGAACGACAGTGGGCGCCCCCGAAGGGGCGCCCACAATGCCGTCTCGGCGCGAAGCGCCGTGCGCTACTTCTTGGCCGGAGCCTTCTTGGCCGGAGCCTTCTTGGCCGCCGCGGCCCGAGCCGGTGTCGCCTTGGCCGGAGCCTTCTTGGCCGGTGCGGACTTCGCCGCCGGCCTGGCCGGAGCAGCCTTCTTGGCCGGAGCCGCCTTCTTGGCCGGAGCAGCCTTGGACGCGGTCGCCCGCTTGGCCGCCACCGTGTCCTTGAAGGTCGCCCCGACAGTGAACTTCACGCCCTTGCTGGCCGGGATCTTGACCGCGGCGCCGGTACGGGGGTTGCGACCCGTCCGCGCCTTCTTCTGCGTCTGGCTCCAGCCGCCGAATCCCGGAATCGAAACCTTCTCGCCCTTCTTCACCGCCTGCTGCACGGTTTCGATGAAAGCCTTGAGCACCTGGTCGACGTCTCGCCTGGCCAAATTCGTGTCGCTAGCGATCTTCTCCGCCAGCTCGGACTTGTTCACCAGTTACCTCCAAGGGTTTACGGCCGTTCGCCACCGTGAATCAGAACCCATCGCGCTCGCTGCGTCAAGCACTTCGTATGCCAGAAAAGGGAGAACGGGCTGCCTTGGAGCGAAACCCGTTGTGCCGCAAGGGAGTGCGCGATGCATCGAGTGACAGCTTCTTCAGGTTGCGGGCGCTCGGGAACCGCCACGATGAAGCGGCGCGATCCATTGCCGCAGAAGGGATGCGGCTCTCGCCCGACCCGTCCGACAAGAACGGGGTCGACGGCGGACCGGCGGTGCGACACGATGTCAGTTCGACGGCGCCGTGCGTCGGGTGACAGGTGGCCACCACTCACACTGGAGGCAGGACATGCGAAAGACGATGACAGGCTCCAGGCGCAATCCGCTCGTGCCCGTGGTACGCCAGTTCCCGCCCGGGGGTCGCCGGGCGCTGTATGCCGCGGCCAACGCCGGCCTGCTCCGCCGGGGCAGCTGGGAGGGCTGCGCCCTCAACCGGGCCGGCGCCGCCGTGGGGGTGCCGGTGCGAAGCCGGGGAGAGGCCGCCTACGCCTTCGACACCACGCCCGACATCGCCCGGCAGTTCGTCGAGGTGTGGGACCGACTCTGGGGTTCCAACCGCCGCTGCACCCAGATGCTGCGGGATGCCATCGAGGAGGCCGGGCTCTTCGAGGACGAAGCCGGTTTGCCGGTGCCGCCTCCGGGGAAGGTCTCCGTCAGCTGACATCGACCGACGAACGGCGCCCCGACCTCCCCCCGGGGCGCCGTCTTCGTCGGCGTGCGAGCCGCTCCCGGCGCTAGCCGAGGTGGGTGACGAACCAGTCCCGGGCCGCGCTGCTGGCCTGGGTGAACCCGTCGCCGGTGTAGGCGTCGAAGTGCCCGCCCGGGAGGATCACGACCTGCTTGGGCTCGAGGGCCTGCTCGTAGGCGGCCAGGGCCAGGTCGGCGGGGGTGAGGTGATCCAGGGCCGCCACCACCATGCAGAAGGGCGTGGGGGCGATCCGGTCGATGTAGACCCCGGGCTCGTACTCCATGAGCATCTCGATGCTGCGCAGCGTCACCTCGTTGCGCCACGAGGGCGCCCGCAGCTCCGCCGTCTCGGTGAACCACTTCCACGAATCGGCAGTGGGTAGGGCGGAGGCCCCGAGCGGGTCCTCGGCCACGACCGGGAGCATGCCCGGCTCCTTGCCGGCGAAGCGCGCCTCGCGGTCGGCGTTGAGGGCGTCCCGGAGGCCGGCGACGAAGTCGGAGCGCACCAGGCGCTGGACGTTGCGCAGGCCGCTGACCAGCGGGACCTGGGCGACGACGCACTTGATGCGCCGGTCGATGGCGCCCAACACGAGCACGTGGCCGCCGCTGTAGCTGGAACCCCACACGCCGATGCGCTCCCGATCTATGCCCGGCAGGGTGCACAGGTGGGTGATGGCGTGGCGGTAGTCCCTGACCTGCGCCCAGGGATCGATCTCCTGGCGCGGCTCGCCGTCGGACGCCCCGAAGCAGCGGTTGTCGAAGACGAGGGCGGCCAGGCCGGCGGAGGCGAAGACCTCGGCGAAGCAGTCGAGGTAGTCCTCCTTCACGGCGGAGAAGCCGTGGGCCATGACGATGCCGGGGACCGGCTCCTCGCCGACGCCCTCCGGCCGGTAGAGCCAACCTCGCAGGATCGTCCCTTCAGCGTTGAACTCGATGTCCGTGCGAGCCATCACTCCTCCTTGGTCGCGTTTTCCCGGGCGCGGAAGGCTACGCCCGATCGGAGCCGCGCGCGCCCGGAACGCTCAGCGGGCCAGGCCGTGGTACTCCCGGTTGGGCATCTGGCCCGTGGCCATGGCCAGACGGTTGGTGAAGGAGTACATCGAGGCGACCTCGATGATGTCCCAGGTGTCCTCGTCGGAGAAACCGTGGGCCCGGAGGGCGTCGAGGTCGGCCTCCTCGCACTCGAGGGGCCTCGTGGCCACCTTGACGGCGAAGTCGAGCATGGCCCGCTGACGGGGCGGGAGGTCGGCGCGGCGGTAGTCGATGGTGACGCGGTCGGCCTCCACCGGGTCGTCGGACTGCTGGCGCAGGGCGGCGCCGTGGGCCACCAGGCAGTACAGGCAGCCGTTGGCCGACGACACCGCCACCGAGATCATCTCCCGCTCCCGGGCCGAGAGCCCGTCGGTGCCGGCCATGACGTCCTTGAAGTGGGCGAACCAGGCCCGGAACCGCTCCGGGCGCCAGGCGTAGGCCCGGAAGACGTTGGGCACGAAGCCGATCTTCTCCTCCGCCTTGGCGAAGAGCTTGCGCTCGGGCTCCTCCAGCTCGTCGTCGGCGAGCACCGGGAACCAGCTGATCCGCTCGTCGCCCATGGGGGCACCTCCTGGGTCGCGTGTGGGGTCCCCAAGAGTCTGGCCCCTGTCCCCCGCTGGCGGCCGACCGGCCGCCGAAGCGGCTTATCAGGCGAAAACGTTGGGGTCCGCGCCCTGGGCTTCGACGGGGACCGGGTCGCCGACGGGGATCACCACCCGCACGGCGGCGGACTCCACCCCCTCGGCGATGCGCTCAGGGGTGCCGGTCCCGGCCTCGGGCACGATCCAGAGGGCCCCCGGTTCGTCGCAGCCCGGCCGGCCGAGGACGACGAGGCGGGCGCCGGGGAGCCAGCCGACCGCCTCGGTGTCGGCCGCGCCCACGTCGACTGCGGGGAGCTTCGTGTCGAAGTGGAACTCCTCGGCGGACGGGCCCGACATCGGATCGCCGGCCACCACCGTGCGCCCCGCCGGGCACTCCCCCATCTGGACGGCGACCTGGAAATCCTGGTCCGGGGAGGACACGACGACGCGCTCCGCCCGCCCGTCGGGCAGCGGCATGGTGTACAGCCGCGACTGCGGAATGTCGGAGCGCCAGTGGAGATGGTTGCGGTTCCCCGCCGGCAGCAGCGGATGCTCGGCCAGGAAGAACAGGGAGCCCGTCGAGAAGGTGAGGCCGTGGATGCTCTGCGCCGACTCGGCCTGGGCGACGGGGCGCACGTCCGTGCCCTGGTTGGTGGCCAGGAAGATCCCGAGCCCGTCGGGGCTGTCCTCGCCCACCGAGTAGATGAACCGTCCGCCCGGGTGGTACACGGCCTCCTGGTGGCGGAGGAGGAAGGACACGTCCTTGGCCTCGCCTCCACCCACGGCCACCTTGCGGAGCCGGCCGTCTTCGAGGACGAGGACGGATGTCCCCGTCGGGCGGGTCCAATCGGCCGTCCCCCCGCCGAGGGCGAGGCTCACCGTCTCCTCCCCCACCCGGGCCCCGCCGGGAGCCATCAGCACCCGGTCGCCTTTGGCGCCCCACACGGGCGCGCTGCCCACCGGGACGCCGAGGAGGCAGCGGGTCTGTCCGGCGCCGGTGGCGGCGAAGAGGCGGCCATTGGAGACCCAGGTCACCTCCCCGTCCTCGGGCACCGCGCCGAGGCCGGCGCAACCCTCAACGGGAACGGGGCTGTCCACCCCGGGTGCGGCCAGCGTCGAGACCGTCGTCGAGGGGTTCGCCGCCGTGGTGGACGACGGCGCCGAAACCGTGTCCTCCGCCGAGGCGCAGGCGGCGGCGAGGAGGAGCAGGGCCAGGATGGCGGCGGTCACGCCCACGAGCGGGCGAGCGTACTGCCGCCGATCGCGATCCGCCCGGGATAATTTCAGCCGGCCGCCGAGTCGCAGGCCCGGGCCCGGACCACCCGCAGGGCCTGGTCCCGGCCCTCGAGCAGAAGCCGGCGGACGGGCGCCGGCGGGTCGTTGGCGGCCAGGTAGGACTCGGTGAGCTGAGCGGCACCGTCACTGACGGGATAGAGCATCTCGGTGAAGGACATGCCCACGTCGGACCCCCTCCGGTCCCACAGCGGATCCAGGGCGGCGAAGTAGGCCTCCACCCAGGGCTCCAGCACCTGTTCCTGGTCCGCCTGGCGGAAGCCCCCCATCACGGCCCGCATGGTGGCCAGGGGCAGGTCGCCCTCCACCAGGTCCTGCCACGCCCTGGCCTTGGCCTCCTCGTCGGGCCGGGCGGCCCGGGCGGCGGCGGCGTGGCGGCGGCCGGCGTCGGTCGGGTCCCGCTCCTCCTCGGCCGTGATGATCGCCTCGATCTCGGCCGCGCCGGCGGCGGCCAGCGCCCGGACGAGCGTCCAACGCAGCTCCGTGTCCACCTCGAGGCCCTCCACCGACGCCGACCCCGACAGCAGGCCGCCGAGGAGGCCCAGGTGGTCGGAGCCCCGGGCGGAGGAGGCAGTGGCCCGGGCGAAGGCGAGCTGGAGGTCGCTGCCCGGGGGGGCCGACCGCATGCCCGCCTCGGCGTGCTGGGCCAGGCGGCGACGGGAGGGCTCCCGGTTGGCGGGGTCGCCGTAGACCACTGCGGCCGACTCGGCGTTGCGCAGCAGCCCGCTCACCACGGCGATCTCGTTCTCGCCGGCCAGGTTGGCCAGCACGATGTCGACGTAGTACCGGGCCGGCAGCTCGGCGTCGCGCAGCATGTCCCATACCGCCGCCCAGCACAGGGTCCGGGCCAGCGGATCGGAGAGCGTGCCCAGGTGGTTGACCACCGTGGCCAGCGAGCGGGGATCGAGGCGGATCTTGGCGTAGGCCCAGTCCAGGTCGTTGAGGAGCACGAGATCGGGGGCCGCCCGCCCCACCAGGGAACCCACGGACGTGCGGTGACCCACGACGTCGAGCTCCACCCGCTCCCGGAGCTCGAGGCCGGACGCGGCCCGGTCGTAGAGACCGACCGCCACCCGGTGCGAGCGGAGCGTGGGGTGGTCGGCGGCCGCCTCCTGCTCCAGGTCGAAGGAGCTGAAGGTCCCGTCCGACCCGGTGTCGAAGCGGGCCCGCAGGGTGTTGACCCCGGTGGTCTCGAGCCATTCGGCCGACCAGGCGGAGAGGTCCCGGCCCGACGTCTCCTCCAGCGCCCCGAGAAAATCGGGTAGCTCGGTGTTGCCCCAGGCGTGGCGCTTGAAATAGGCCCGCACGCCGGCCAGGAACTCGTCCTGGCCGACCCAGGCCACCAGCTGGCGCAGCACCGAGGCGCCCTTGGCGTAGGTGATGCCGTCGAAGTTCGTCTTCATGGCCTCGATGTCGGGGGCGTCGGCCACGATGGGGTGGGTGGAGGGGAGCTGGTCCTGGCGGTAGGCCCAGACCTTCCAGGCCGAGGCGAACGTGGTCCACGCCGACTGGAACCGGGTGGCCTCCACCATGGCCAGGTGCGAGGCGAAGGTGGCGAAGCTCTCGTTGAGCCACAGGTCGTCCCACCAGCGCATGGTGACGAGGTCGCCGAACCACATGTGGGCCATCTCGTGGAGGATGGTGTCGGCCCGGCCCTCCCGTTCCGCCTCCGTCACCTTGGACCGGAAGATGTGGCGCTCGGAGAAGGTGACGCAGCCGGCGTTCTCCATGGCCCCGAAGTTGAACTCGGGCACGAAGCACTGGTCGTACTTGCCGAACGGGTAGGGCTGCCCGAAGGCCGCCTCGTAGAAGTCGAAGCCGGCGGCGGTGACGTCGAAGATCTCGTCGGCGTCGAGGTACTCCGCCAGCGACTGGCGGCAGTACAGCCCCATGTCGATGTCGCGGTGGCGCCGGTGGACGGACTGGTAGGGCCCGGCCACCAGGGCGGCCAGGTAGGTGGACATGCGGGCCGTGGTGGCGAAGCGCCAGCGTCCGGCCTGGCCGGGCTCGGGCCGCTGCACGGCCCGCCCCCCGGACACAACCTCCCAGCCCGCGGGGGCGTCGACCTCGAAGGTGTAGGTCGCCTTCAGGTCGGGCTGGTCGAAACAGGCGAACACCCGGTGGGCGTCGAAGGGCTCGAACTGGGTGTGGAGATAGACGGCGCCGTCCACCGGGTCCACGAAGCGGTGCAGGCCCACCCCGGTGTGCTCGTAAGGGAGGGCGGCCACCACCACCACCAGGTCGTTCTCCTCGGCCAGCCTGAAGTGCAGGCGGCCGTCGGAGAAGGCGTCGGCGGCCAGCTCCCCGCCGTTCAGAGTGGCGGACTCCACCCCGGGGGCGACCAGGTCCACGAACGTCCCGACCCCGGCCCGGCGGCCGTGGAACCGCAGCCGCGTGCGGCTGAGGAAGGTCTCCTCGGCGCGCAGGTCGAGCGACACCTCGTAGGTGACGTCGGAGACGAGACGGGCCCGTTCCCGGGCCTCCTCACGGGTCAGATTGCTCTCAGACACGAGGGCGAAAGTAGCCGCGTCGGGTGGTGTCGCGATCCACGTTTGTCGCCGACTTCGAGAGGAGGGAGGCGTGATCGCCGGGAAAGATCGGAACGATCGAGATTTCCAGACAGGAAATCCGCCTTCCGTGTCGAAGGCAGATTCCGGACATTTCCGACTATTGGCGCAAACGGAGCACAAGGGAGCCGCACCGTGCGGCAGGCGCAGACGCGCTGTCACCATGGGAACGTGCGGCGGGGACTCTCCTTCCTTCTGGTTGGTCTGCTGGGCGCGGCGGTCGCCGTCCTCGCCCTCCAGATCGACGCCGAGGCGAAGGGAGAGGTGGGCCCCGGCCGGGTCGCGGTCCGCGCCCGCTTCGGGGAGCCCCGCACCGAGCTCCGGCTCCCACCGCTCGGTCAGGTGTCGGCCGCCACCCACGGGTCGCCCATCACCCTCCAGGCGGCGGTGGACGAGGTCGACGTCGACCGCCTCCAGGATCTCCTGGCCGGCGACGACCCGGGCGACCGTCTCCGCGACGAGGTCTCCGCCGACCTCGAGCCGCTGCTGCGGGCCTTCGCCCTGCGAGCCCTCCTGGCCGCCGCCCTCGCCGGGGCCCTCGTCGGGGCGCTGGTCCCCCGTCGCCGCTGGACCCACGCCGTGGCCGGGTCGGTGGGTGGGGTCGTGGCCGTGGCCGTGCTCCTCGGGGTGGCGTGGCGGGGCTATGACGCCGACGCCTTCGGGGAGGCCCGCTTCGAGGGTCCTCTGGAGCGGGCGCCCGCCCTCTTCGCCACCATGCGTCGCCACGTCGACGACTACGCCGATGTCCGCCGGCGGGTGGAGGCACTGGGCGACCAGGTGGCCGAGCTCTACGCCGTGGCCAGCACCACCGGCCTGCCGGTCGCCGACGACGCCATCAGCGCCCTCGCCGACGGCGCCCACGAGGTCCGCATCCTCCACGTGAGCGACATCCATTCCAACCCCCTCGGCCTGGAGGTCACCCGCCAGCTGGCAGAGCGCTTCGCGGTCGACGCCGTGCTCGACACCGGCGACCTGACCTCCTTCGGCCTCCCCATCGAGGGCCGGCTCGGCGAGCTCATCGAGAACATCCCCGTCCCGTACCTCTTCGTGCCCGGCAACCACGACTCGCCGAAGAACCGGGACACCCTCGACGCGGTGGACAACGTCGAGCTGGTCGACGGCCGCGTGGTCGACATCAACGGCGTGCGGATCCTGGGCATCGCCGACCCGACCTTCACCGCCACCAACGAGCTGGACTCCGACGAGGCGGCGGCAGCCAAGCGGAGCGCCGCCCCGGAGGTGACGGAGGCGGTCACCACCCACGAGCCCGACGTGCTGGCCGTCCACGACCCGGTGATGGCCGAAGGAGCCTGGGGCCGGGTGCCGCTGATCGTGGCCGGACACACCCACCAGCGCTCGTCGGTCCGCCATGACGGCACCCTGGTGCTCACGGTGGGCTCCACCGGCTCGACCGGCCTCGGCTCGTTCCTGGTCGACACCAAGAAGTCCTACGAGGCCGAGGTGCTGCGCTTCGTGGGCGGCGATCTGGTCTCCATCGACCGGGTGGAACTGCGGGGAGTGGACGGTGGCTTCCGGGTCGAACGCCAGCTGATCCGGCCCCCGGCCCGCCCCGAGGTGGCCGGACGGATCGAGGACCCGCCGGGTCGGTAGCCTCTCCCGTCATGAAACTGGCGGGCAGCGTGGCGGTGGTGACGGGCGGGGCGTCGGGCATCGGACGGGCGTTGTGCCGGCGCTTCGCCGCCGAAGGCGCCACCGTGGTGGTCGCCGACCTCGACGGGGCGGGGGCGGCGGCGGTGGCGGCCGAGGTGGGCGGCCAGGCGGTGGCCGCCGATGTCTCGGTGGAGGCGGACGTCGTCCATCTGGTCGAGCAGGCGCTGGCCGTCCAGGGCCGGATCGACCTGTTCTGCTCCAACGCCGGGGTCCTCTGGGGGGCACCTCCCGACGACGCCCAAGCCCCCGTGGGCGTGGAGGCGCCCGACGAGGCCTGGGACGGCATCTGGCGGGTCAACGTCCTGGCCCACGTCTTCGGCGCCCGCGCCGTCCTGCCCTCGATGCTGGAGCGGGGCGAGGGCTACCTGCTCTCCACCGTGTCCGCCGCCGGGCTGCTCACCGTCCTGGGCAACGCTCCCTACGCCGTCACCAAGCACGCCGCCCTGGCGCTGGCCGAGTGGTTGGCCATCACCTACGGCGACGCCGGCATCAAGGTCTCCTGCGTCTGTCCGGAGGGGGTCCGCACCAACATGCTGGCCACCGCCCCCGATTCGTTCCGGGACACGGTCTCCACCATCGAGCCCGAAGACGTGGCCGAGGCCGTGGTCGAGGGCCTGGCCGCCGAGCGGTTCCTGATCCTCCCCAGCCCGCGGGTGGGCGAGTACTTCCGGCGCAAGGCGGAGGACTACGACCGCTGGCTGACGGGCATGCGCCGCCTCCAGGCCCGGGTGGGGGTCAGGCCCGAGCTCTGATCAGTACTCGCGCAGGTCCGCCTCGCGCAGGCGACGCGCCAGGCCCCGCAGCAGCTTCTCGTTGAGGGCGGGAAGCTCGAGCACCAGGGTCCGGAAGGCGCGGGCGCCCAGCACCCCGAGCGTCATGGGGGTCTCGGCGGTGACGGTGGCGTCCCGGGGGGCCGGGTCGAGCAGCGCCAGCTCACCGAAGTATCCGCCGGGGCCGAGGCTCGCCACCTTGCGCTTGTTCCGGCGGACGGTCGCCTCTCCGGCCAGCACGAAGAAGAAGGCGTCGCCGGGTGTGCCCTGCTCGACCACGTCCATGCCCGCGGGCACGTCGACCAGGAGGGCGTGGCGGGCGATGATCTGCCGCTCCTTGTTGGAGCAGGCGGCGAAGAGCGGCACGCCGGCCAACCCCTCGCGTACGTCCTTGCGGTGGCTGCTCGACATGGGCCCAATCTATTGCCGCCGTCGAAGTGTCGCCGGTTTGACATCCCCGATGTCGCCGCGGCCAGAGATCCCCGCCTCCTCCTCCCGTACCGTGGCACTCACAGGGGTCGGTAAGGAAGTTCGCAACGAGAGGGGGACACGATGGACGATCGCCGGGAGGGGTTCCAGACCATCTTGGCCACCAGCCGGACGCTGCACCTCGAGCCTGCCGAGGCGAAGGCCGCCGTCCAGGCCTGTGTCGAGAGCTTCACCGAGGTTTCCTCGGGAGCCCCGGGCGAGCTCCGCCTCAACCTGCCCGCCGGCGCCCGCGCCATGCTCGGGATCGCTCCTCTGCGGGGCGCCTCAGCCGGCGACCGGTCCCTGCTGGTCGGATCGCTGCGGTCCCGGCGGGGCTGGGTGTCGGTCCCGGTGGAGATCGAAGTGGCACCGCTGTCGAGCTCCTGCTCGGAGCTGGTGGTGCGGCCCGTGGGGCCCATCTGCCTGCGCAGCACGGCCCACCGCCGCCTGTTCGACCGCTGCAGCCACGCCCTGGCCAATTTCTTTCGCATCGAGGTCGAGCTTGCCGCCCTGTCCGCCACCGTCCCGGCCCGGGCGGCCGTGCGGAGGTCATCCCCCGCTCCCGCCCCGGTCTCGGTTCCCGTTTGATATCCAGGTTTGACCAGCGACGCGTCCGCGGACGACGATGGGCCGAGCCCACAGGGGGGCAACTTGGCGCAGAAGCCGATCGAGCTCATCCTCCTCAAGGATCTCGTCAGCCAGATGGGGTTTCCCGTCACCATGGTCGACGCGCAGGGCAAGGTCGTGTTCCTCAACGAGCAGGCCGAGCAGCTCCTCGGCCGGCGCCTCGGCGACACCGGCGAGATCCCCCTGGCCCAACTGGCCGAGTCCTTCAAGCCCCTGGACGAGAACGGCCAGCCCCTGCCCCTCGATCAGCTGCCCATCCGGGTCGCCCTGCGCGAGCGACGTCCGAAGCAGGCCCAGCTGTTCCTGCACGACAGCACCGGCAAGGCCCACCGCATCACCACGACCGCCATCCCCCTGGACGGCCAGGGCGGCACCCTGCTGGGCGCCATGGCCATCTTCTGGGAGACGAACGGTACGTGAAGCTCACGGTATGGGGGACCCGGGGGTCCCTGCCCAGCCCCCGGCCCGGCACCGCCCGCTACGGGGGCAACACGTCGTGCGTGCAACTGGAGATGGCCGACGGCTCGGCGGTGGTCCTCGACGCCGGCACCGGCATCCACCGGCTGCCCGACTTCTCGCGGAGCACCAACCGGGTCGACGTGCTGCTCAGCCACCTGCACATGGACCACATCCTCGGCCTCGGCTTCTTCGGCGCCCTCTTCCAACCCGATATCGAGGTTCACATCTGGGGTCCGCCGTCGACGACGCTCGACCTGCACGGCCGCCTGACGCGCTACCTGTCGCCGCCGCTCTTCCCGGTTCGGCTGCGGGACCTGCCCTGCAAGCTCGTGCTCCACGACGCCCCGAGGGGAACCTTCGAGCTGCCGGGAGCGTCGGTGACCGCCGACCTGGTGTGCCATCCGGGGCCGACGCTCGGCTACCGGATCACGGCCGACGGCGCTTCCCTGGCCTACCTGCCCGACCACGAGCCCGCCCTCGGGGCCGAATCGTTCCCCAAGCATCCGGAGTGGACCTCGGGCTTCGACCTCATGGCCGGGGTCGACGTGCTCATCCACGATGCCCAGTACAGCGACGCGGAGTACCCGGCCCACGTGGGTTGGGGCCACAGCTCGATCTCCCACACCATGACGATGGCCGAGTCGGCGGGGGTGGCCCGGTTGCTGGCCTTCCACCACGACCCGAACCACAACGACAGCCTCCTGGACCGCCTCTTCGCCGAGGTCTCCGGTTCGCGGGACTGGCCGTTCGAGTTGATCCCGGCCCAGGAAGGTTCCCGGCTCAGCCTGGGCCGACAGCCCGTCCGGAGGTAGTTTCGGGGCTGTGCCCGCTCCGGCCATCGAAATGGTGCTCCTCAAGCAGGTGGCGAGCTACCTGGCCATGCCCATCTTCGTGGTCGACGCCGAGGGCACCCTCGTGTACTACAACGAGCCCGCCGAGGAGCTCCTGGGGCACCGATACGAGGAGGCCGGCCAGCTCCCCCTCGAGCTGTGGGGCCGGCTGTGGACACCCACCAACGCGCAGGGCGACCCCCTCCCCCCGGACCGCCTCCCCCTGGCCATCGCCGTGCGGGAGCGACGGCCGGCGCAGGAGACCATGTGGATCCGGGGCCTCGACGGCGTCACCCGGCGGATCACCATCACCGCCATCCCCATCCACGGGCGCACGTCGGAGCTGATCGGCGGCATGTCGATCTTCTGGGAGTCGTGATCACCGTCATGGAGGTCGGAGCATGACCCGACGCACTGAGCACCTCGAGCAGCTGGCCCGGGTGCCGCTGTTCTCGGGCTGCAACAAGACCGAGCTCAAGAACCTGGCCAAGCGGGTCAACGACATCAAGGTCGATGCCGGCCAGGTCATCATCCGGGAGCTCCAGGGGGCGTATGAGTTCTTCATCGTCACCGACGGCCAGGCCGAGGTGAGCCGGGCCGGCAAGCGGGTGGCGGTGATCGGCCCGGGCGACTTCTTCGGGGAGCTGGCCCTCCTCGACCGGGGCTTGCGGGACGCCACGGTCACCGCCCTCACCGCCATGGAGATCATCGTCCTGCCCCAGTGGGACTTCGAGCAGGCTCTGGACGAGGCGCCCCGCATGACCAGGAAGCTCCTGGCCGGCATGGCCCGGCGGCTCCGGAGCCAGGACGAGCAGAGGTAGCTCAGGCGTGATCGAGCAGCAGCTGCGGGCGATCCCCTTCTTTCGCAACCTGCCCGTCGAGGCGCTCGACGCCATCGTCGACCGGCTGAAGCTGGAGACCTTCTCCCGGGGCGAGGTCGTGTTCCGCAAGGGGGAGCCGTCCGGCTCGATGTACCTGGTTCGTTCCGGCCAGGTCGACGTGGTGCTCGAGGGTGACATGACGCCCCACACCGACCGGGAGCCACTCGCCTCCCTCGGTCCCGGCAGCTTCGTGGGCGAGCTCGGCCTGCTCCTCGACGAGCCCCGCTCGGCCACGCTTCTGGCCGTAACCGAGAGCGAGCTCATGGGCCTGTCCCGCTCCGACCTCGACGACCTCCTCGACCGCTACCCCGCCATCGCCCTCGACCTCTCCCGGGAGCTGGGCCGGCGCCTGGTGGCCACCAACCGCCGCATCGTTCCGCCCGCCATCACCCGCTTCGCGACGGTGTGGGGGCACGGCACGGCCGACCTGGCCCGGGTGCTGGTGGCGGACGGCGCCGGCCAGGTGGGGGTCCTCGTCCTTCCCGGCGCGGCCCCGCCGGCCGGCCTGCCGGCGGAGGTCAGGCTGCTCGAGGGCGAGGGAATCTCCGCCGACACGATCGCCGGCTACCGGTCCCAGCAGGTCGAGGATCTCGACACGCTGCTCCTGGTCCTGCCGGCGCAGGTGACCGGCGCGGCCCGGGCGGCGGTCGAGCTGGCCGGGCACCTCGTCTCCTTCGGGGAACACCCGGGATGGGCGGTGCGGGCCGGACTCCCCCAC
>JBOGFE010000114.1:0-5212 GCA_050741935.1 Acidimicrobiia bacterium
GGAGTGGTGTTTCACAACGATTCCGATGACGAGGAGTTCTACGAGAATCTCGATCCAATCGGAGGTTGGTCGGGTAGGGAGCTGGCGAGGTGGCCGGCCGGAGCGGGCTCCTTTTCCAGCTCCCCCCCATCGAACCGGGCGTGCGGTTCTCCCGCACCCGGCTCACCGACGTCCTTCACCGGCGGTGTTCGACCGGAGCCCGCCAGGACCGGTTGGGCCTGGGGGCGATGACGGTTCCGTTGAGGGAGATCAGACCCAGGTTGTATGGGGATCTGTAGACCTGGGCGTAGCCCCATGACCGGCCGCGCTTGTGCCTCTTGGCGAGGAACAGTGCGATCCGCATCAGGGCGTACTTCCTGATCTTGTCGAAAGCGTGGGCCGAGTTCCCATAGCGGAAGAACCCGACCCAGCCGCGTAGGAAGCGGTTGACTTCCTGCACGACCTGCTGGACCGGTGCCGCCAGCCGGGCGCGCATCGTGAGAAAGCGGATGCGGTCCTGGGCGTGCTGCACCGCCCGTTGGGAGGGCCAGCGGGCCAGGTAGACGAACCCGCCGGCACCTCGACGTGGTCTTGAGCGGACAAGCCGATGGTGGAAGCCGAGGAAATCGAACCCCGGCTGACCTTCGACCAGTTGCACGATCCGCGTCTTCTCGGGCTTGGGCCGAAGGCCGAGGCCGTTGAGCAAGGCGGTCAGTTTCGCCAGGGCGGCCTCGGCCTGACCCCGGTTTCGACAGACCACCAGCAGATCGTCGGCGTAGCGAACCAGACGCCCGTAGGCGGGACGCCAAGCCCGGTCGAGCCGGGTGAGGTACACGTTGCAGAGCAGGGGCGAAACAACCCCGCCCTGGGGTGTGCCGCTCACCGGCCGCCGGACCACTCCGTCCTCCAGCACCCCCGCGCCCAGGAAGGCGCGCAGCAGTGCCAGGACCTTGCGATCGCAAATGCGCTCAGAGAGTGCAGACATCAACCCATCGTGCGGAATCGCCGTGAAACAGTTGGCGATGTCCGTCTCAACCACCCAGCGCCTGCCCCCGAAGGATTCGTCGATGACGACCTGCAGGGCGTCGTGTGCTGACCGCTTGGGCCTGAACCCGAAACTATACGGCAGCATGTCCGCCTCGAAGACCGGCTCAAGCACGATCTTCAACGCGGCCTGCACGACCCGGTCACGGATCGCGGGGATCGAAAGCGGTCTGAGCTCCTCCTGACCAGGCTTGGGTATGAAGACCCGCCGGGCCGGGAGCGGCTTGAACCTCTCCCCCCGAAGCTCTGCTTCCAGCTCGTCGAGCAGCCGATCCACTCCTTGCCGCTCGACATCAGCGATGGTGATCCGGTCGATACCCGGTGCGCCGCCATTGCGCCACACCTGCACCCACGCCCGCTCCAAGACGTCCCTGCGGTGGACCTTGTCGTAGAGCGCGTGGAACCGTCGTCCGGGATCGGCCTTGGCCGCCCGGTACAGCTTGCGCTGCAAGGCACTGACCGCGTCGAGATCTTCGACGCCTGGGGTGGGACTAGCCACAGGGGCACTCACCGGCCTCTCCTCCTCACGCACGCATGGACGAAGCAGCGGCCCTTCCCATCACCGGCGGTTGTGTTGTCCGTCCGGCTCGATCGGTACTACGGCCGCCTCCGACGCCCTGCTGGCTGGTCGCCCACTTCCCCTTGCGGGTTATAGGACGCCACGCTCCGGCGGGTTCACGCAGCCGCCGGACCAGCGAGGGCCTCCACAGTTCCCGCCGTCACCTTCCGAACGTTCCGAGCCCTCTACGCCGAGGAGTTCTTCGCGGCTGTGATCCAGGGTCTTCACCGCTTCCATGGCCTTCGCCCTGAGGGACGGGGCTCGGCTCTCCCTTATCCCGCTCTCGCGGGCACGTTCACGGCGCGGCAGGCTTCGCGTGATGCTACGGACCGCTCGGTCGCTCCCCCTTGAAGGGCTTTTGACGCTGGGCTTCGACCCGGCCCGTTTCCAGACCGAGCCGCCAGCCTGCTACCGGGCCCCCTGGCGGTTACCCGGACCGGACTCCCACCGGCTGGCGACGACGAGCTTCAGATCGAGTCAGATTACGTCTTCATCAACGTCACCCCTCTCGATCTCTGTGCGCACTCCCGGGTCTTGTGGGAATTAGGTGGCGGTCCCCCGCCTGAGACCTGCCAGCTGGTAGGTGTTCGGGCGTCTCGCCAAAGACATCCGAGCATGGAAGGGGACCGCCGTGAAGAAGAAGGTACCTGTCGTTGAGGTCGTGGCGTCGGAGGCTGCTGGCCGGGTGGCGGCCATGCCGGTGGAGGTGACGCTGGCCATGGCGGACATGGCCGGGGCCATCAAGGAAGGGTTCTTGGCGTTCTGCGCGTCGGCCGGGCTGCTGGCGGTGGCGCAGGTCATGGCCGAAGAAGTCGCCGAGAGGGTCGGCCCGAGGGGGAAGCATGACCCGACACGGCCGGGGACCCGGAACGGATCAGCCCCCGGGTCGGTGGTGCTCGGCGGCCGCCAGGTGCCGGTGCGGCGCCCGCGGGCGACGCTCACCGGTGGCGGTGAGGTGCACCTCGACTCCTACGAGGTGTTCTCCGCCACCGATCTCCTCACCCAGATGGCGGTGGAACGGATGCTGGCCGGGGTCGCCACGCGCCGCCACGCCCTGGTCGGCGAACCGCTCGGCGCCGAGCTCGAGGCCGTGGCCCGGGGCGACTCGAAGTCGGCGGTGTCGCGGCGGTTCAAGGCGGCAACGGAGGCGAAACTGGCTGAGCTCATCGGTCGGGACCTCTCCGAGCTCGACGTCGCTGCGCTGATGATCGACGGGATCCTCTTCGCCGAGTGCTGCTGCGTCGTGGCCCTGGCCATCACCGCCGATGGCACGAAGGTGCCGGTCGGTCTCTGGGACGGCGACACCGAGAACACCACCGTGGTCAAGGACCTCCTCGCCGATCTCGTTGCCCGGGGGCTGCGCTTCGAGGACGGGATCCTGGTCGTGATCGACGGCGGCAAAGCCCTCGCCGCCGGCGTGAAGCGGGTCTTCGGGAAACGGGCCCTGATCCAGAGATGCACTCTTCATAAGCGCCGGAACGTTCGTGACTACCTCGACCCGGTCCTCGGCCGGGCCATCGACCGGCAGCTCGCCCGGGCGTTCAACGACCTCGACCCGGCCCGGGGCCTCCGGGTCGCCCGGGGGATCGCCGCCCAGCTCGAAGCGCAGCATCCCTCCGCCGCCGCCAGCCTCCGAGAAGGCCTCGAGGACATGTTCACCGTGCGGCGCCTCGGTGCCAGCGACCGTCTGGCCCGCTCCCTCGGGTGCACGAACGCCATCGAGTCATTGATGTCCGTCGTCCGGACGACTACCGACCGAGTGAAGAACTGGAAAGACGTCAAGATGATCCGGCGCTGGGTCGGCGTCGGCATCCTCGAAGCCGAACGCAGCTTCCGGCGCATCAAAGGCTGCACCGACATGCCCGCCCTCACCACGAAAATCCGGGCTGAAATCGCCAAGCAGATCGCAGAAGACGCCGGAACTGTCACAGCCTCCAAGTACGATCAAGCTGCCTGAAACGAAGTGGGGCCGTCACCGAAATCCCCCAACGATCGGGACATCCTCTCTGAGGAGGTCGTCAAAGGCGCCGACGGCTTCTTGGTGCATGGTCGGGGTGACGTGGCTGTAAAGGTCCAGAGTGACGCCAACCTGCGAGTGCCCGAGCAGCTCGGACACAACCTTGGGGTGGATCCCCTTGCCCAGCAACAGCGTCGCCGCCGTGTGCCTCAGATCGTGGAAGCGGATGAGCGGCAGCCCGGCCCGCTCCAGCAGCGGGCGGAAGGACGGGTAGGTCACGTTCGTCGTCGTGAGGGAGCCGCCGACTGCATTGGCGAAGACGAGGCCGGTCTCCCGCCACTCGTCGCCAGCGGCGCGACACTCCTCGCCCTGCCTTCCGGCGTGCCGCCGCAGCGATTCGTCGCCGACCTCGGAGAGGAGCACCTGGCGGCGTGACTTGGCCGTCTTGGTCTCGCCCCGTACGGCCAGCGCGTGGCCCTCCAGGTCGACGTCGGCCCAGTGGAGCCGGAAGAGCTCGCCCTGCCGCATGCCCGTGGTAAGTGCGAGGGCGTAGAGCGCTTCCAGCCGATCATCGGCCGCTGCCGCCACGAAGAGCCGGGCCTCCTCCGGACTGAGTGTCCGCATCTCGTGGTGGGCGAGCGGAGGGGCGCAGGTGCCTCGGCTCGAGCTTGGCGAGGGGCAGCCGGCCCAGCGCCGGGATGGCGTGGAGCCGGATGTACCCCTCGTAGGTCTGCCAGGTGTTGACGGCGAATGGTTCCCGGGGCGGAGCTGAGCCAGTCCGGCAGGAACGCCTCCACCGTCACCCGGTCGTCGCTCATCGGCATTCCGTCCTGGTGAGCCTTGACCCTCCGCCACGAACTCGACCGGGGCGAAGATCCCGCCACCCTCCGTCGGCTCTGGGAACAGGCCCCGCAACTACGTCGAAACCAGCGCCGGCCCCGACCGACGCCCCGTACTCCGCCGCCTGCAACGGCTCCGCTCCGAGCTCACGGCCATGGGCGGCCTCGTCGCCGCCGACCAGCGAGACGTCGAGCGGCTCGACCGCCGCATCGCCCACACCCGCCAGGACCTTACCGCCGCCCAAGCCGAGATCGAAGCACTCACCCGTCGCCGCTGGTTCCGCCGCCCCGACCACAACGCCATCGCCCAGACCGACCACCGCATCGATGCCGACCAGCGTCAACTGCAACGCCTCCACACCGAACGATCGACCGCTGTCCGTCAGCTGGAGCACAGCCATGCCCGGCTCAACGACGCCGAGCGTGCCGTCGCCCGCATCCCCGAGGTCGAGACCGCCGTCACCTGTCGCCGCCAATGGCTCCTCAGCCACCCCGCCGAACTCGAATGGGAACACGACCTTGCGACCCGCTTGGAGCAGACCGGCCGCGGCAAGCCAGGGCGGGAGCAGGTGCGGCCAGATGACCGCGAGGTCGAACTCGGCATCGACCTCCGGGCCATCGATCTCTCCCCCCGCCACCCACAGACCCCCGGCCTCGAGCGCCACCTCTGGGAGGCCCTCGGCATCCATCGAGCCTCCGCCGACCTCGACATCGCCATGCCGCCCCTCCCCGGAAGAGGCATCGACGGGCCCGACCTGGGCCGGTAGAGCCGCCCGGGCGGCGCGGTCCGCTCCGCTTCCCGCGCCGATGACAGTGGTGCCGACCGGCTACGTC
>JBOGFE010000115.1:0-7318 GCA_050741935.1 Acidimicrobiia bacterium
CCCGAGCGGATGCGGCTCTTCACGGTCCCCTCGGGCTCATCCAGAAGTGTCGCCACCTCCCGGTAGGTGTGCCCGCCGAAATAGGCCAGCTCGATGGCCCTGCGCTCCCCCGGCGAGAGCGCCTCCAAAGCTTCCCTGACTTCTTCGGCCACCGCCAGGTCGACCACCGCGTGCTCGAGGTCGTAACCCGCCTCGGCGGTGGCCGCCGCGTCGCGCTGCTCCCGGGCCCGGCGGGACAGCTCCGAGCGCAACAGGTCGACGGCGCGGCCGTGGCACTGGGCCAGGAGGTACGAGCGCAGCGAACCCCGGTCGGGATCGAACTTCTCCGGATGGTGCCAGAGGCGCAGGAAGACCTCCTGGACGACCTCCTCGGCCAGGGAGCGCTCGGTCAGCAACCGCCGGGACAGGGCGAAGACCGCGCCCGCGTGGCGGCGGTAGGCCTCGGCCAGGGCCTCCTGGTGCCAGCGGCCGATGGACACCACCAGGGTGGCGTCGCTCACGTCCCGGATCTCGTCGATCGACATAGTCAACCAGTGTTCGGAATCACCCGTCCGGATGGATGAGCCGTCCACCTTCCTCCCGGCCCCCGGGTTTAGGCTCGGCCCCATGATGCGGAGTGCACGACGCCTGCGGCTGCCTGCCCTCGGATTGGCCCTGCTCCTGGTCGGGATGGCCTGTGGCGGAGACGACACGGCGGCCGACAGTCCCTCCCAACCCACCGGGGAGACGGCCGCGACCGGCGGCGACCCGGGACCGGCGACGGCGGCGGCCCAGACCCGTTCGGCGCTCAACGGGCTCCTGCAGGAGCACGTCATCCTGGCGGCCGCCGCCACCGGCGCCACCCTGGGCGGGCGCAGCGACGAGTTCACCGCCGCCGGGACGGCGCTGGAGGCGAACTCCAACGCCCTGACCGCCGCCCTGGCCGGCGTGTTCGGGGACGAGGTGGCCAAGACCTTCGATCCGCTGTGGAAGCAGCACATCACCATGGTGGTCAACTACTCGCAGGGGGTGGCGGCCAAGGACCAGGCGAAGGCCGACCAGGCCGTCACCGAGCTCACCGCCTACGCCGGCGACTTCGGCGCGTTCATCCACTCGGCGCTCCCCTCCCTCACCACGGAGGCGGTGACCGATCTGGTCAAGCAGCACATCACCACCCTCAAGTCGGTCATCGACGCCCAGGCCGCCAACGACTGGGTCAAGGCCTTCACCGACCTGCGGGTGGCTGCCGGGCACATGGGTCAGATCGCCCAGGGCCTGACCACCGCCATGGCCGGCAAGGTCCCCGAGAAGGTGGGGGGCAACCCCGACGGGGCGGGCGCCACCCTGGTCACGACCCTCAACATGGGCCTGCGGGAACACGTCTTCCTCGCCTCGGCCGCCACCGGCGCGGCTCTGGGCGGACGCCCGGAGGAGTTCATGGCGGCCGCCTCCGGCCTCAAGTCCAACTCCAACTCCCTCACCGAGGCCATCTCCAACATCTACGGCCCGGAGGCGGGCAAGGCCTTCGGGCCGCTGTGGGAGCGCCACATCGGCATGGTCGTCGAGTACACCACCGGCCTGGCCGCCAAGGACAAGGCCAAGCAGGACAAGGCGGTCAACGACCTGGTGCTCTACAGCGACGCCTTCGGCGCCTTCCTCTCCACCGCCAGCCCCGCCCTGGCCAAGGAGACGGTCACCGAACTGGTGAAGACCCACATCCTCACGCTGAAGGACGTCATCGACGCCCAGAGCAAGAAGGACCTGGCCGGCGCCTACACCAAGCTCCGGACCGCGGCCGACCACATGAAGGCGCTCGCCAACCCCCTGGCCGACGCCCTGGTGGTGCAGTTCCCGGACAAGTTCCAGGCGTAGCCCTTCCCGCCGGTAGGTTCGCAGCCTGCATGGACTTCGAGCTGCCGCCGGAGGCGGAGGCCGCCCGCCGGCGGATCCGGGAATTCCTGGCCGCCACGCTCGGCCCGGGCGGGAGGCCGCCGGCGGACTGGTTCGCCCGCCTGGCCGAGGCCGGCTACACCGCACCGCACTGGCCCCCGCCCTGGGGGCTGGGGGCGTCGCCCGCCGAGCAGCTGGTCATCGACGAGGAGCTGGCGGCCGCCGGGGTCCACCGGCCGGAGAACCCGATCGGGATCGGCTGGGCCGGTCCCACCCTGATCCTGGCCGGCACCGAGGAGCAGCACCGCCGCTTCCTCCCGGGCCTGCTCGACGGATCGGAGATCTGGTGCCAGCTCTTCTCGGAGCCGGGCGCAGGCAGCGACCTCGCCTCCCTGTCCACCAGGGCGGTGCGGGACGGCGACGAGTGGGTGGTGGACGGACAGAAGGTGTGGACCACCTTCGCCCGGGAGTCACGCTGGGGCATCCTCCTGGCCCGGACCGACCCCGAGGCTCCCCGTCACCAGGGCATCTCCTACTTCGTCGTGGACATGCGCTCGGCCGGCATCGAGGTCCGCCCCATCCGCCAGATGACGGGAGCGGCCGAGTTCAACGAGGTCTTTCTCGACGGGGTCCGGGTGCCGGCCGCCAACCTGGTCGGCGAGGAAGGCGACGGCTGGCGGCTGGCCCGGGTGACGCTGGGCAACGAGCGGGTGGCGCTCTCCCGCGAGGGAGCGCTGTGGGGCCGGGGCCCGTCGGCCAGCGACCTGCTCGCCTCGGTCCGCTCGGGGACGGCGGCCGGCCTGCGCCTCGACCCCGTGGCCCGCCAGCGTCTGGCCGCCCTCTACGTGGAGGCGGAGGTGCTGCGCTTCCTGCGCCTGCGCACCCTCTCGGCCCAGGTGAGCGGGCAGGAGCCGGGCCCCGAGGCGTCGGTGCGCAAGGCGCTGGCCGACCATCATGGCCAGAAGATCTTCCAGCTGGCCGTCGAGCTGTGCGGGCCCCACGGGATGCTCACCCAGCACAACCCCGACATCCTGCCCGGGCCGTTCCCCTGGAGCGTGGGCCTGCTCTTCTCCCCGGCTCTCACCATCGGCGGCGGCACCGCCGAGGTCCAGCGCAACATCATCGCCGAGCGGGTCCTCGGCCTGCCCCGGGACGCGGCCTGATCTCGTTCGGGCACGGCGTGGCCAGCGCCGACCCGGCACCCGACGGGGTCGTGATCTGGACCCGGGTGAGCGGCTCGGACGACGCCGTGGCCGTCCGCTGGCGGGTGGCCGCCGACGAGGCGCTCCACGACGTGGTGGCCGGCGGCGAGACGACCGCCGCCCCCGGCGACGACTTCACCGTGCATGTGAACGTCACCGGCCTGCGGCCGTCCACCACCTACCACTACGGCTTCTCCGCCGGGGAGGCGGTCTCGCGGGTGGGACGGACCCGGACCGCGCCGGTGGGACCGGCGGAGCACCTGCGGGTGGGGGTTGTCTGCTGCTCGCACTACGAGACGGGCTTCTTCAACGCCTATGGCCGCCTGGCCGAACGAGACGTCGACGTGGTCGTCCACCTCGGCGACTCCATCTACGAGGACCGGGCCCGCCGGGCCCGGGGCGTGCGCCACCACGAGGGGTCCGAACGCGCCCTGACCCTGGCCGACTATCGGGGTCGCTACGCCCAGTACCGCACCGACCCCGATCTGGCCGCGCTGCTGGCCCGCCATCCGGTGGTGGCGATCTGGGACGACCACGAGCTGGCCGGGAACGCCTGGCGGGGCGGTGCCGCCCGCCACTACCCCGACACCGACGGCGACTGGCGGCCCCGGTTGGAGGCCGCCACCCGGGCGTACCGGGAGTGGACCCCGATGCGCCTGCCCGATCCCGCCGATCCGGACCGCCTGTGGCGCCAGGTCCGGTTGGGCAACCTGGCCGAGCTGCTCATGCTCGACACCCGCCTGGCCGGGCGGACGCAGCCCGCCGCCGGCCGGCGCGCCGTGGTCCGGGTCTGGGACCGGCACCGTGAGTTGCTGGGAAAGGCCCAGTGGCGCTGGCTGGAGGGCGAGCTCAGCCGGCCCTCGGCGGGCTGGCGCCTGGTCGCCAGCCAGGTGATGGTGGCTCCGGTGGCGGTCGCCCCCGGCCGCCTCGGGATCAACCCCGGCATGTGGGACGGGTACCCGAAGGAGCGGGACCGGCTGCTCCGGCTCCTCGCCGCCCACCCGGGCGAGGCCGTGGTGGTGAGCGGCGACCTCCACTCCTCCTGGGCGGCGGAGCTGGGCCCGGCGGTGGAGGTGAGCGCGCCGGCGGTGAGCGCCCCCACCTTCGCCCAGGCCCTGGCCCCCAAGGTGCCCGGCGGCCGCCCCCTCCTGGAGTGGATCATCCGTCGGGCCAACCCCCATGTCCGCTACCTCGACACCACCAGCCACGGGTACGTGGTGCTGGACCTCACGCCCCGCCGGCTCGAGGCGGAGTGGTGGCACGTCGGGACGGTCCGCCGGCGCGACCCCGAGGAGCACTGCGCCGCCCGCCTCACCGTGGAACGGGGCGAGCCGCGGCTGATTCCGGGCTAAAGGCTTCCGGCCAAGGCCAGAAGCCACGCCGGGTAGCCACAGGAGGCGGCGCCGGCCAGCGCTTCGCCGGCGTCCGGCGCGCCGGCGAAGAACGCCTCCGCCGCCGGCATCAGGGCATCGGATTGGCGGTCGACGGCCCCGAAGGCCTCGAAGCCGAGCGACCACCACTCCGCACCCTTCACCCGGAGCACGGTGATCTCCAGGCTGCAGCCGACACCGGCGCGCTCGCCTGTGACCTCGACCGAGCCGTCGGGGGCGAGGCGGTAGGTGAGGAGCCGGCGACGCTTCTCCACGTCGACCCGCGACCCCGCGGGGAGACCCAGGCCTGCCACCCGGCAGGCGGGATCAACGACGGGAAAGGACCACTTCTGCCAGCGCTCCAGGTTGCCGGCGGGCATGTACGGGGACTCCGCACGCCCGAGATCGGCCTGGCGAAGCTTGATCTCGAAGGCCGTCCCGCCGTCGCGGAGCTTCACCCCGGCGCTGTCGTTGCCGATCAGCGGGACGTAGGTGTCCGTCCGCTCCGCGGGGTCGGTGGCACCAAGGTCGTCGAAGCGCCGGATCAGGGTGTCGGGTGCCTGATCCGGGCCGAACCAGCGGATCTCGAGGGTGGTCTCCATTGGGCTCAACATCGGCGTCTACCCCTGACCGGCGCAAGGAATTCCACCATGGGACGATGCCGGGCATGCGCCGGTTGCTCGCCCTCGTCATCTTGGTCTCGACGCTGGTGGTGGTGAGCTCCGAGCCGGCGAGCGCCTGCACCTGCTACCCCGGGTACGACACCGCCGAGGCACTGGAAGCGGTGGACGGCGCCTTCATCGGACGCCTGGTCTCCCGGCGCGAGCACTCCCCCGAGTTCGTCTACAGGTTCGAGGTCGACCGGGTGGTGAAGGGAACCTTCGGCTCGCTCGTGGACCTCCAGTCGAGCGGGGGCGGTGGCGACTGCGGGATCGAGACCCCGATCGGTGAGCCGATCGGACTGCTCGTCTACCAACGGGACGGCGTCCTCCGCTCCGACCTGTGCTCCCAGGTCGAGCCGGACAGGATGGCGCGAGCGGCCGAGCCCGTGCCACCACCGGACGGCGTCCTCCCCGTCCGGCTGCTGGTGGGGACGTCGTACGGCCCGGGCCGGGTCCTGGCCCTGGACGCTCAGGGGCGGGTCGTCGCCTTCGGCGCCGGCGCCGGGCTGACCACGGTCATCTCCGTGTGCCCGGGCGGGAAGCGGATGGTCGAGGTGTCGGTCCCGGCGGAGCCTCCCATCGTCCCGGTCCTGACCGTGCGGCAGGTGGAGACGATGGCCATCGAAGCCGAGATGGCCCTGCACGGTTTCGGGCCTGAGAACGGGGTCTACCGGGAGGTGGAGACCGTGGCCTGCAGGGATGGCGCCGGGAGTGACCTCGTGCTCTTTGTGCGGGAGGAGTCACCCGACTACCAGAGCCGGATCGTGCGCCTGCGGGGAACGGAGCAGGTCGTGCTCTGGAAGGACGCAGCCACCCACGGCGTCTTTGACGCCAGTGGTCGCGGCGCTCTCGTGGCAGGCGGGCGCACGGGTACCGAGCTGATGGCGGTCGATCTCGTGGAACAACCGGGCACGGCGCGGCCAGTCACCGCGCTTCCCTGTCCGCCGGGACGACTTTCACTCAGTGCCACCGGGGCGCTGGCAGCCACCTGCACCCCGGCGATCTACGGGTCGCCCTTGCTCGTCCTCGCCTTCCAACCATCCACCGGCTCGGTCCGGACGGCGTCCATCCACGGCGAGCACGTCTCCGGCGAGGTCGTCTGGGCCGGCGGGGGGCGCCTGGTCTTCGTCCCCGATCAGGGGTACTACGGCGAGCCCGTCCGGGTCTACGACGGGGCGTTGAACCCGGTGGCGGAGTGGAGCGGCTGGGCATCGTCGGAGACCGTCGTGGTCGGGGACCGTCTGGTGGGGTTGGACCAGGGCCTGATCCGGGCCGCGCCGCTGGAAGGCGGGCCAGTGGTGCGCTTCGCCGGGCTCGGCGACGGCGTGCCTGGCGCATTGGCGGCGGTAGCCGAGGGGGACGAGGCTCTGGCACCCGGCATGGTCGCCGCCCCCGCCGGCCCGCCCGGCTTCCCGCTGCGGCCGGAACCGGACGAGCGCCCCGGGACGGGCACCATCGCCGCCCTCGCCGCTCTCCTGACGCTCGGAATGGCGCTGGCCGTCTACTCGTTCTCGAGGCGCAGGCCGGCCACGACCACCCGTTGAGCGGGTGAGGCGGTGAGGGCGCACCACAGCGCCGCCATCAGCGACCCGAAGGTGTTGAACACGAGGTCCCAGCCGGCGTTGTTGAAGCCGCCCACGTAGGCGTCGGCGAAGCGCAGGGCGGAGAGGAACTCGAAGAGCTCGTTGGCGGCCCCGAACCCCCAGGTGGCCACCAGCGCCAGCATGGCCCGGGGCACCGGCCCCGCCCGACGGGGGTCCACGCACTGGCCCAGGATCTGGAAGAGGGCGACGGTCAGCACCCCCGAGATGATGGCGTGGGCCAACTGGTCGAACTTGAGGACCCCCTCGATCAGCCAGGTCTCGTAGAGGATGGGCGCCCCCGGGTCGGGGGACGGGAGCAGGCCCCCGGCCAGGTGGAGGCCCCCGGCCACGGCCAGGGCGACCAGGGTGGCCCGGGGCAGCGGCCAGCGCCGGTGTCCGGCCCGCACCAGCAGCGCCAGCACCGACCACACGATCAGGTAGGCGATGATCCGCCGGCTGCCGCGGCCCACGCTGAAGCCGGTGACCGCGGCCAGTTGCGCGGCGAGGGCCACGGAGAACCAGCTCGGGCGCCTCATCCGGGCTGCTCCGGGGGCGGCCACGACTCCGGTGGCGGAGCCTGCGGAGGAGGCACCCCCGGGGCCTGCGTCCCGGGCGGGTAGTACACCCACGTC
>JBOGFE010000116.1:0-5305 GCA_050741935.1 Acidimicrobiia bacterium
GCGCGTTTGAACATGGAATCCGGCCTCCACTTCGGGATTCGGTGTGGCCGGGTTCACGACTCGCTCGCTGCAGCCCCCGTGACCAACTTGGGCTTGCAGGTCATCGCGTCCACACAACCGCCGGCAATCTTGGGGTCGATCGCCTGAGACGAGAGTAGGGATAGGCGCGGCGATCCACAACCGTGGAACCGGGACGAATAGGACCATGCCACTGCACTAATTTCGGCAGTAGTCATTTCGTCTAATCGACGGTAGTCACTCCTGGCTATCCGTCTGGGGCCTTTGTCTCACGGGACTCTCAGCTTTGAGTTGTGGGCCTCACCCGCGGGCAAAAGACAAAAAGAACCCGACTTCGAATTAGCGGCACACTGGTCGGCGATATGCAGAGGTTGTCCGGCCTATCCGGCCAGCAGGACGGCCAGATCACCGCGCCGTTCGACCCCGACGCGCTCCAGCCCGAGGAAGCGGGCCAGGTCGTCCAGCTCGGCGGCCAGGGCCGGGGCGGTGACGGCCGGGTCATGGGGCGGCTCACCGTGGGCGCCCAGGACCCGCAGGACGGACGACTGCCGGTCGGCCTTGAGGTCCACCCGGGCCACGAGGTGCTCCCCGAGGAGGAAGGGCAGGACGTAGTAGCCGTGGATGCGGCGCTCGGCCGGGGTGTACACCTCGAGGCGCAGGCGCATCCCGAAGAGGCGCTCGACCCGCGACCGCTCCCACACCAGTGAGTCGAAGGGAGACAGCAGCGCCCGGGGCCGGGGCCGCCGCCGGCGGGTGGCGGCCGCCGCCGGATCGAGGAACCCCGGCTTCGGCCAACCTTCGACCTGCACCGGCGCGAGCACCCCCTCCTCCACCAGCTCGGCCAGCCGGGGGGCGGCTTCGGGCCGGCGGATGCGGAAGTAGTCGGCGACGTCGCCGGCCGTCCCGACTCCGAGCCGGGCGGCGGCGAAGCGCAGCAGCTCCCGCTGGGCATCGGGCTCCGCCGGGGTGGGGACGGCGAGGACGTCGGCGGGCAGGACCCGCTCGGTCAGGTCGTAGATCCGCTCGAAGCTGCGGGTGCGACCGGCGGCGGCGAGCTCCCCCGACCAGAACAGCCACTCCAGTGCCGTCTTGACGTCGCCCCACCCCCACCACGGCCCTCCCGACCGGCGGGCGCCGGGCGGGTTGTCGAGCTCGCGGGCGGGAAGTGGGCCCCGGGCGGCGACCTCGTCGACGACGGCCTTGACCAGCGCCGGCTGGTCCTGCTGGATGCCCCTCATCCGGCCCCAGGCCTCACCCGCCGCCCGGGCCATACGCCAGCGCAGGAAGGGATGCAGGGCGACCGGAACCAGGGACGCCTCGTGGGCCCAGTACTCGAAGAGCTCCCGGCGCCGGTAGGCGAGGTCGGGAATCAGGTCCCGGGGGTGGGGGCCGAGGCGGGAGAAGAGCGGCAGCTCGTGGGAGCGGGCCAGGACGTTGACCGAGTCGATCTGGATCAGCCCGACGGCCGCCAGCCCCTTCCGGGCGTGCCGGACATCGGTCCGTCCCGTGGGCCGCGGCGCTCCGAACCCCTGGGCCACGAGGGCGATGCGCCGGGCCTCGGCACCGGAGAGGCGCTCGGGGTTCAGCGGGGCGTGAAGCGGACCCGGAGGCTGTCCAGGGCCCGGATGGCCAGGCCCGCGCGGCGGACGGGCTCCTCGAGGAGCTCGAGCCCGCCGAAGCGCTCCCGCAGGCCGGCGAAGACCAGCTGGCCCTCCATGCGGGCCAGCCGGGCGCCGAGGCAGAAGTGCAGGCCCCAGGCGAAGGCGAGGTGGAGGTTGTCCGTCCGGCCGATGTCGAAGCGGTCCGGCTCGGGGAACCGGGCCGGGTCGCGGTTGGCGGCGGCCAGGAGGGTGAAGACGATGTCGTCCTCCCCGAAGCGGGCTCCGGCGAACTCGGCGTCCTCGAGCATGCGGCGGTGGACGAACTGGACCGGGGTGTCATAGCGGAGGATCTCCTCCACCGCCGGGGTGACGAGGTCGGGATCGGCGAGCAGCCGGGCCAGCTCGCCCGGATGGTCGAACAGGGCCACCAGTCCGTTGCCGATCAGGTTCGTGGTGGTGAGGAACCCGGCGATGAAGACCAGCGTGATGGTGGCGTAGAGCTCCTCGTAGCTCAGCTCGCCGGCCTCGTGGCGGGCGACGAAGGCCGTCAGCAGATCGTCGGCGGGCCGGGCCCGGCGCTCGTCGATGAGCGCCTTGAAGTACGCCTCCAGGTCGTCGCCGGCCCGCTCCACCGCCTTGGTGCCCTCGGCGGTGGGATCGGGCTGGTCGGAGGACACCAGGGCGCGGATGAGGGGCTGGAACCGGTCCCGGTCCGCGTCCGGGACGCCCATGAGCTCGCTGATCACGGTGACGGGCAGCGGGTAGGCCAGCTCGGCCATCACATCGGCCTCGCCCAGGCCGGCCAGCCGGTCAAGGCGCCCGTCGACCAGCTGGGCCACCCGGGGGCGCAGCGCCTCCATGGACGGCGGGATGAACGCACCCTTGGCCACCCCCCGCAGGCGGTTGTGCTCGGGCGGGTCGGTGGTGAGCATGGACGGCCGGGACCGGCGTTCGGCCAGGCGGACCCGGGCTTCGTCCACGCCGTGGCGGCTGACGACGATCGAGAGATTCTTGCCGACCCGGGCGTCGCCCAGGATCTGACGGCAGGTGGCGAAGTCGGAGACGTACCACACCCCGTCGAGGTCGCTGCGATGGACGGGGGCCAGCTCCCGCAGGCGGGCGTAGTGGGGGTAGGGATCGGCGTGACCCTCGGCCGTGGCCATCACGGCGTGGATGATCTCGTCCGCTTCCGCCTGGATCGCCCGCGTGGACGACGTCGTGACCGCCATCAGAGCCCTCCCCCGGCCAGGTCCAAGAGGCTCTGAGCGTAGACGCGCCGAAGGCGGTCGCCGGGACCGCCTTCGGAAGAGCTCGGTTGGTGGGTTCGGCCGGATCAGAACTAGGCGGCGTCGACCTCAGGGGACTCGGTCTCGGTCTCGGGGGCCGGGGGGTTGAGGGCGGCGTCGAGGCGGGCGGTCACGGACTCCCAGCTGGGGTACCTGGTGGCCAGCTCGGCCAGGTCCCGGCGGAGCCGGTCGCCGTGGTTGCTGCCGGCCAGCTCGACCAGGGCCGCGATGAACTGCTCGGAGGCGACGGGGAAGCGCAGCGTGCGGCCGTCACGGGGGTCGAGGACGTAGGCGTACGTCCCGCCACCGAGGGGGACGATCCGGCCGGCGTCGGCCGAGGCGATGTAGCTCTCCTTCGCCCCGCCGGTCCGCATGGAGGCCCGGGCGGTCTTCGACTGCAGCCCGTCGTCCTTCGTCTTCACCTTGCCCGCCATTGCGGCTCCTCCTCGTTCCCGTCTCCGGACCCTCGTCCGGCACGTTTGTCTGAGTCTCTCTCGACACGCGCGCGGCCGGACTTGAGAGAAACTTCGCGGCTTTTGCCCCCCAGCGGATGCGCCCTCTCTCGCCTCGTGCGCAGGCGGGAATGTAGCGGAACCGAAGGTGCGGGGCGAAACGGCTTCTGCGCGCCCCGACCGCTGCGGTCAGGCCGCCACCGGAGCCAGCATCTTCTCGACCAGCTCAGCCTCGACGGGCCGGCTGAAGAGGTAGCCCTGGGCGATGTCGCAGCCGTGGCGTCCCAGATAGGCCCGCTGGGCGTTGGTCTCGACCCCCTCGGCCACCACGTCGAGCTTCATGGCGTGGGCCATGGCGATCATGGCGGCCACGATGGGGGCCTCGTCCGAGGAGTCCTCGATCTCGGAGATGAAGGACCGGTCGATCTTGAGGGTGTGGAAGGGGAAGCCCCGCAGGCGGCTGAGGGCCGAGTAGCCGGTGCCGAAGTCGTCGATGGCCAGCTTCACGCCGAGGGCCTCCAGGTCACGGAACACCGGGCGGGTGTCGCTGCCCTGGTCGATGGCCATGCTCTCGGTGACCTCGAGCTCGAGCCGTTCGGGCGCCAGCCCGGTCAGGTGCAGCGTCTCCTCGACCCGTTCGGCGACGTTGGCCCGCTGGAAGGCCCGGCCGGAGATGTTCACCGCCACCCGCAGGGCCGGGAGGCCGGCGTCGGTCCAGGCGCGGGCCTGGGCGCAAGCCGTCCGCAGGACCCAGTCGTCGAGGGGGACGATGAGTCCGGTCTCCTCGGCCAGGGGCACGAAGCGATCGGGGGTCATCATCCCCAGGGTCGGATGCGGCCAGCGCACGAGCGCCTCGACGCCGACGATCCGGCCGGTGGTCAGGTCGACCTGCGGCTGGTAGACCACCAAGAGCTGGCCGGTGTCGATGGCGTGGTGAAGCTCCCCCTCCAGCGCCAGCTGGCCTTCGGCGGCGGCGTTCATGTCCAGCGCGTAGATCTCGTAGCAGTTGCGGCCCCGGTCCTTGGCCCGGTACATGGCGGTGTCGGCGTTCTTCAGCAGGACCGAAGGCCGGAGCCCGTCGTCGGGGCCGACCGCGATGCCGATGCTCGGGGTGACGAACAGGTCATGGCCGTCGAGCACGAAGGGCTGGCGGAAAGCCACCAGGATCTTCTCGGCCACCATGGCCGCCTCGCCGGTCGAGCGGATGTTGGTCACGAGGAGGGTGAACTCGTCGCCGCCCATGCGGGCCACGGTGTCGGTGCTGCGGACGGCGGCGGCCAGGCGCCGGGCCACCTGGCGGAGCAGCTCGTTGCCGGCCGGGTGGCCGAGCGAGTCGTTGACCCGCTTGAACCGGTCGAGGTCGATGAACAGCACGGCCAGCTTCTGGCCTGCTCCCCGCTGCTGGGCCAGCGCGTAGTTCACCCGCTCCTCGAACAGGAGCTGGTTGGGCAGGCCGGTCAGGGCGTCGTGGAAGACCTGGTGCTTCATCTGGTCCGCGAGGCGGGCGTTCTCCAGCGCCCCCGAGCCGACGGCCACGATGGCGTCGAGAAGCTTGGCGTCCTGGGGCTTGAACGGCTCGACCCCCCGGCGCTCCCCCACCTTCAGCCAGCGCTCGGGGTGACCTCGGCCCTGCAGGCGGCTGCCCAGCTCGCCGTCCCCCGGAGCCATGTCACTGAGCCGGGCGTCCCGGCAGTGCAGCATGGTCCGGGCCGACGTCGTGATGGCGTCCTCCACCTCGGAGGGATCGACCGACTGGGCGTCGAGTGCGGTCTGGAGGAGACCGTCGAGGCGCTCCCGGTCCTTCCTGGCGCTGAGGGCGCCCGACAGCACGACCTGCAGCACGCCCGTGGGCAGAGCGGCGAGAAGAAGCGCCCACGAATAGGTCAAGCCGGCGAGACCACCGAGAAGCCCCACTGCCACGGTTGCAGCCCAGAGGTGGAGCCAGAAG
>JBOGFE010000117.1:0-7527 GCA_050741935.1 Acidimicrobiia bacterium
TTCGCCATCGACGCCGCCCGGGTCCGCAAGCCCACGGACAAGCCGAAGGTGGAGCGGACCGTTCCGTTCGTCCGGGGCTCGTTCTGGAAGGGCGAGACGTTCGCCTCGCTGGCCGACGCCCAGCGGCGGGCCGAGGAGTGGTGCCGGGGCCGGGCCGGGCTGCGGACGCACGGGACAACCCAGCGCCGCCCGGCCGAGGTGTTCGCCGACGAGGAAGCACCCCGGCTGGCCCCGGTCCCGGCCGATGACTACGACCTGCCCACCTACCCGAAACCGAAGGTCCACCGGGATCACCACATCGAGGTCGACAAGGCCCTCTACTCGGTGCCGGGATCGCTGATCGGACAACGGGTTTCGGTCCGGGCGGACTCCAAGTTGGTCAAGATCTTTCACCGGGGCCAGCTGGTCAAGACCCACCTCCGGGTCGAGCCTGGCGGGCGGCGCACCGACCCCGAGGACCTCCCGTCGGAGAAGACCGTCTACGCCATGCGGGACATCGAAACGCTCAAGCGCCGGGCGGCCGCCTGCGGTGAGGCCGTCGGCGTCTACGCCACCGCCTTGTTGGACATCCCTCTGCCGTGGACCAGGATGCGCCAGGTCTACGCCCTGCTGGGCCTCGCCCGCCGCTACGGCGGCGACCGCCTCAACGACGCCTGCACCCGGGCCCTCGAAGCCGAGACGGTCAACGTCGGGCTCGTGCGGCGCATGCTGGAACGAGCCGCCGAGGCCGCCGGGGCGGCCGAACCCCCGGCCGGGAAGGTCCTCCCCGGCCGCTTCGCCCGAGACGACGGCGAGTTCGCCGTGACCGGCCGGCCGGCCAAGGGCCGAACCGCCGGCGACACCACTCCCGATGCCCCTCTGCCGGGCTTCGAACCGGCCGAGGCGTCGAGGTGAGCGCCCCGGTGCCGATCACGGTCACGGCCGAGCTCAAGGCCGTGCTGCGGCGCCTCAAGCTCGGCAAGATGCTCGACACGCTGCCCGAGCGACTCGCGCTCGCCCGCCAGAACCATCTGCCCCACCACGACTTCCTGGAGCTGGTCCTCTCGGACGAGATCACCCGCCGGGACCGGGCCGGCGCCGAGATCCGGGCCCGGGCCGCCCGCCTCGACCCGACCATGGTCCTCGAAGCCTGGGACGACACCGCCAAGGTCCGCTTCGACCGCGACCTCTGGGCCGAGCTCACCACCCTGCGCTTCGTCGAGGACGCCGCCAACGTTCTGATCCTGGGGCCGGTCGGCGTCGGGAAGACATTCATGGCCAGCGCCCTCGGGCATGTCGCCTGCCGCCGGGCCCGGTCGGTTCACTTCGAGCGGGCCGACCGGATGCTCAAGCGGCTCAAGGCCTCCCGGCTCGACATGAGCCACGAAGCCGAGATGCGCAAGCTCATCCGCGTCGACCTCCTGGCCATCGACGACCTCTGCCTCCAAGCCATGGACGCCGTCGAGACGGCCGACGTCTACGAACTTGTGGTCGAGAGACACCGCCGGGCATCGACCGTGATCACCAGCAACAGGGAGCCGGTCGAGTGGCTGGCCGTCATGGCCGATCCCCTCCTCGCCCAGTCCGCCATCGACCGCCTCCAGAGCGCGGCCTACGAACTCGTCGTCGAGGGCGAGAGCTACCGCAAACGGCAAAAGCCCACCCCCGGCGGAACCCCACCAGCCAACCGGCGACGCCGACCGAGTTGACCCACCGCCCGTCACCGGCCGATCATGACCACCGACCGGCCGGTGGCGGCCCCGAAGTGGTCCCTAGGTCGTGGCAAGAGGGTGGTCCCATCACCCTGGCAAGCGACACTCCTTGACTGCAGCATGGCGTCGTGTGCCGTCGACTTCGAACCCGGTGTCGGCTACCGCTATACGTCTCGCAACCGCCCCGTCGAGGCCTTCACCTACCTGATCCTGACCCCGAGCATGCTGCCCGGCCGCCCCGCCGCAGGACCGCCGACGGTACCCGGTGCACCGGTGGACCTCATCACCAATGCGGGCCCCCGTGGCGGAGAGATCTCCTTGTCGTGGTCCGCTCCCACCGACCTGGGTGGTGCCCAGCTCGCCGGCTACCGCATCTACTCAAGCGACGTCCCGTGGTCCCTGCAGCTCGAGTCCGAAGTGGGCCGGGACGCCACCTCCTATGTCGATGCTGACCTGGGGCCGGGCACGACCCGCCACTACGCCGTGTCTGCGGTCACCCGGGTGGGGGAGGGGCCGCGGACCGAAACGGTTGGCGGGTGGACGTTCGCCCTTCCCGAATCCACCGCGGTGCTCGCGCTGCCCGGCGGGGGGCAGCTGACCTTGATCTGGGGTGCGGTCCCCGATGGCGAGACGCCGATCATCGACTATGTCATCTACGCCGGTGACAGCGCTTCGTCGCTCGAGCCGATCGCCACCGTACCCGCTGACATGACCACTTTCGCCGAGGCGGGCCTTGCTCCTGGCACGACCCGTTATTACTCGGTGGGCGCCCGCAACCTGGCCGGTGAAGGCCCGCGCTCCGACGTCGCCTTCATGACGACGCTCGATGTGCCGGCGCCGCCGGCCGCGGGGGCAGCCAACCCCGGGCCCGCCCCCGGGGAGATCACCCTCACCTGGTCGGAGCCGCCATATGCCGGCACGCCGGTGACCGCCTACACGGTCTACGGCGGGGATGACCCCCTCTCGTTGCAGCCGATCGCCAGCATCGACCCGGCGACCACCAGCTTCACCGACTCAGGCCTCGGGCGCGCCGAAACCCGCTTCTATGCCGTGACCGCCTCGAACATCGTCGGCGAAGGCGCTCCGACCCCGACACTGTCGGCGCGGACCTTCGAAGTGTCGGGCGCCCCCGGTGACATTGCGGCGACCGCAGGTCCGAAGCCCGGTGAGATCACCGTGTCCTGGTCGCCGCCCACCTCGGATGGCGGCACGCCGGTCACCGGCTACCTCGTCTACTCCGCAGCAGCCGGCGCCGCCCCGTTGACCCCGCTGACCGCCGTCGCTCGCACTGACATCCTGTACGCGCACTCCGGCCTGGAGCCGGGTGCCACCCGGGTGTACGCGGTGGCGGCTCGGAACGCCGCCGGCGAAAGCCTGCCGTCCGCCTCGGCGTTTGCCACGGTGTGGTCACCGCCGTCGGCGCCGACCTTTACCGGCGCCGGGCCGGGACCGGGTCTCGGCGAGATCACCCTCAGTTGGGCGTCAGTCACCGACGACGGGGGCACCCCGATTACCGGGTACCTGGTCTACGCCGGCGACGACACAGCGTCCCCGGAGCCGGTGGCGGTGCTGGATGCCACCGCCGCGAGCTTCACCGAAGCCGGACTCGGCCTGGGTGTTGCCCGCTCGTACGTCGTCTCCGCCTTCAACGCAGCCGGCGAAAGCGAACGTTCGCCGACGATCGGCGCTGGCACGTTCGACGTGCCCAACGCACCGCAACACCCTCAGGCCACCGCCGGTCCGGCGGCCGGCGAGGTCACGCTCGCCTGGGCAGCCCCCGACATCGACGGTGGCCTTCCCGTCACCGGCTATGCGATCCACGCCGGCGCGGACGTGTCCACGCTCGAGACCGTCGGCGTCGTGGACCCTGAGTCCAGAAGCTTTGTCGCAACGAACCTCCCGGCGGGAGCCACCCTCGTCTTCGGGGTCACCGCAGTCAACGCCGCCGGGGAAGGGCCCTTCTCGCCGCTCGTTCCCGCCACGGTGTGGGCACCGCCGGCCGCCCCCACGGCTGTCTCGGCGAGCGCGGGGCCGTCCGCCGGCCAAATCACCCTCACCTGGGCAACCCCCACCGATGACGGCGGGGCGGCGATCACCGGCTACCGGGTCGTGGCTGGCGACACCCCCGCGACGCTCACGCCCTTCGCCACCCTGGATGCGAGCACGCTTTACGTCACAGAGTCGACGCTGGCGTCGGGGACCACCCGCTTCTATTCGATCGCGGCACTGAACGCCGCCGGCGAGGGGAACCCGAGCACCGTCGTGTCGGCGACAACCTTCGCCCCTCCGGGCGCCCCGCAGAACGTTGAGGCCACCGCCGGCCCCGCCGGCGGCGCCATCACCGTGGCCTGGTCGGCCCCCGCCGACGACGGCGGCACTGCCGTCACCGGCTATGTCGTCTCCGGGGGGGACCGGCCGTCGGACCTCGCTGTCCTGGCCACGGTCGACCCGGCCACGACCACCTTCGCCGAGGCGTCACTGGGGAACAGCCGGCTCCGCTTCTACCAGGTGGCCGCGGTCAACGAAGCCGGCGTCAGCAGCGGCAACCCGGTCGTCTCGGCGTCGACCTACGCCGTCCCCAGCGCCCCCCGGTCGTTGACCGCGACGCCCGGGTCGGCATCGGGCCAGATCGTTCTGTCCTGGCTCCCGCCGTCTCAGCCCGGGTCGCCGGCCGTGTCGACCTACCGGCTGTATCGACGGGAGGGCAAGCTGCCGTTCACCCTGGTCGCCACGCTCCCAGGCGACCGCACGACAGCGGTTGACACCGGCCTGAAAGCTGGCCGCTCTTACACCTACGCCGTCGCCGCCACCAACCCGGCCGGCGAAGGACCGCTCAGCAACCTTGCGGCGGCCAAGGCGCCGAGCGGACCAAGCAAGCCAAGCGGAGGCAAGTAAGGCGCTACGAAGCCGTCCGGGTTCGGCGCCGACGGCCCATGACCCCGAGCCCCTGACCCGCGGGAACCATCCCGGCAGCCAACCCCATCGGCAGCAGGTCAAACCCGGTCCGGGGTAGCTCATCCACTCCGACCGGGGCGTCGGCCGGCTGGCCAGCCATGTCGCCCAGGGCACCAGGCGGTCGCTGGTACCGTCACAAGGGCTGTCGGCGTTGAGCCCGGCCACATTCCCCAGCGGCTGGTCGTTCGAGGTGGGAGTCGTGTGCGTCTGCCCGCCCTCCCAGTCATGATTCCGGCCGTGGACCAAGTCCGCGGCTCAAGATCTGGCGGACGGCGTCCTCGTCGGCCTGCGGAGCGTCCCGTACGACACACTCGTCGGTCGATATCTCGACAACCCGGAGCGTCAGCAGATCGTGGGCACGTCTGGCCAGACCTACTTCGTAGGTGGAGGCGTTCTGGGACGGAGGTCAGCCGGGTGATCTTTGCGTCCGTCATGGTGGCAATCGACGACTGCGGCTGGCGGGCCTTCTCGCCACTCTGCACGGCATTCATCATGGCTCCGGACGGCACGTTCGTCGGGGAGTGAGACCGGGGCGATCACCCTGAGCGCAAATCGGCACTGTTGCGCGACGGGATTGGACTCATGCCTGCTACAAGAGGACCATGATGGAGGAAGCCTGGAATCCGGCCCAGTACGGGAAGTTCGGGGCTGAGCGGGCCCGTCCGTTCGACGACCTGCTGGCGCTGGTGGACCCGGCGCCGGGCGGCGGGCGGATCGAGCACGCCATCGACCTCGGCTGCGGCACGGGGGAGCTGACCGCCCGCCTGCACGAGCACCTCGGCGCCGCCGACACGGTGGGTGTCGATAGCTCCGCCGCGATGCTCGAGAAGGCCCGTCCACTGGAGCACGCGGGGCTGCACTTCGAGCTCGGCGACATTGCCGGATTAGAAGCCGCCCGCAAGTACGACCTCGTCTTCAGCAACGCCGCCCTCCACTGGGTTCCTGACCATCCGCGCCTGCTCGGTCGCTTGCGTGACGCGCTGCGGCCCGGTGGGCAGCTGGCGGTGCAGGTACCGGCGAACGGGGACCACCCCTCGCACGTGCTCCCCTTCGAGATCGCCCACGAGGCACCATTCCGCGGGGCATTGCGTGACGCGGGGGATGCGCTGATCGAGGCGACGCCAGTAGTGGCACCGGAGCGCTACGCCGAGCTGCTCGACGAGCTCGGCTTCGTGGAACAGCACGTCCGGAAGCAGGTCTACGGTCACCACCTGGCGTCGACCGCCGACGTCGTCGAGTGGACCAAGGGCACCACGCTCACGCGCTACGAACGCGGGCTACCACCTGAGCTGTACGTCGAGTTCGTCAATCGGTACCGGCAGCGCCTGCTCGATGTGCTCGGCCACCGCTCCCCCTACTTCTACACGTTCAAGCGCGTGCTGTTCTGGGGCAGGCTCCCCCCTCCTTGACGAAGGACAGGCGCGCGCAGGGGGAGCGTCCAACGACGGGCGGGGCGGCCGACCCAGCAATCCCGGCGACTCGCTGTAGGAAGGCGGGAGGCTGGCTTGTGCGGGCCCAGACGCGAACCGGGAGCACCCGCGGTGCTCCCGGTCAGAAACTGCGGCCGCGGCTTGGTCAGCCGAGGTTGCGCGCGATCTGAATGGCGGCCGGCCCGAGGATGACCACAAATAGCGACGGGAAGATGCAGAAGATCAGCGGGAAGAGCATCTTCACCGGCGCCTTCTGAGCGAGCTCCTGGGCCCGCTGGCGTCGGCGGACCCGCATCTCGTCGGCCTGGGCCCGAAGGAGCCGCCCGATGGAGACACCGAAGGTGTCGGCCTGCAGCATGGCCAGGATGAAGGAGCGGAGCTCGGGCACCTCGGTCCGCTCGTCCATGGCCCGCAGGGCCTCGGCCCGGCTGGAGCCGACCCGGGTCTCCTTGAGCATCCGGCCGAACTCCTCGGACAGCGGCCCGGGGACGGCAGCGATGGTGCGGTCGATGGCCTGCTCGAAGCCGAGTCCGGCCTCGACGGAGATGACCAGGAGGTCGAGGATGTCGGGGAGGCGGATGGCGATCTCGTGCTGGCGCTCGTCCTGCTTGCGGCGGATGTAGGAGTCCGGGGCAAAGAAGGAGATGGCCCACAGCAGGCCCACCATGATCGTCCCGTAGAACCCGCTGAAGCCGCCCAGGACGAAGACGAGGAGCGCCCAGATTGGGCCCGACAGCGCCGCGATGAGCTTGATGGCGACGAAGCGGTCGGCATCCAGACCGGCGGGGTTGCCCGCCAGAACGAGCTTGTGGCGGATCTGGCCGACGTATCCGGCGGGCGTGAACCGTCCCGACAGCTTGGCCAGCCCGGCCATAGCCGGCACCAGGACCCGGTCCTTGATGGAGGCGAGCATCTCCGCCTCCCGGACATTGTCCGTCGAGTAATCGAGGCGGCTCAGAGCCTTGCGGACCTCCCGCCGCTCGTCCCCGGCGAAGAGGACGGTGGCGATGATGACGAAGACGCCGGCGAAGATCCCGAGAGCAGCGAGAATGATCATTTGTCCTAGACCTCGATCTTGATGATCTTCTTGAGCCAGAGGAGCCCAACCCCGGCCATGACGACGGCACCACCCAGCATCAGCAGCCCAACGAACTCGGTGAAGAGCGTGCCGATGTATTTGGGGTTCATGACGTAGAGCGCCCCACCGAGGGCCACGGGCAGCAAGCCCATGACCAGGGCAGAGATCCTGCCCTCCGCCGTGAGGGACTTGATCTCGCCCCGTAGCCGGCCGCGGTGGACCATGGTCTCGGCCACTGTCGAGAGGAGCTCGGCCAGGTTCCCACCGACCTCCCGCTGGATGCGGATGGCCAGGACGGCCCACTCGAAGTCCCGGCTCGACATGCGCTCGGCGGTGTCCTCCAGGGCGTCCTCCAGGGGACGGCCCAGCCGGG
>JBOGFE010000118.1:0-10270 GCA_050741935.1 Acidimicrobiia bacterium
CGGTGAAGGCGAGGCCGAAGGTGGTGTCGCCGGTGGCCACCCGGGGGAGCCACTCCGCCTGCAGGCGCTCGGAGCCGAGGCGCCAGAGGAGCTTCCCGGCCGTGCCCGCCTGGATGACCATGAGGGCGGTGACGAAGTCGGCCCGGGCCAGCTCCTCGCACACCAGGCCGGCGGCCAGCTCGCCGGCGCCCTGGCCGCCGGCCTCGGCGGGGACATGGACTCCGAGGAGGCCGGCGGTGGCCAGCAGCTTCATGGTCTCCCAGGGGAAGGTGCCGGCCCGGTCGCGTTCCACGTAGCCCGGCGCCAGCTCGGCCGCCACCCGGCGGGTCACCGCCACCAGCGCTTCGTGTTCGGGCAGGTGAGTGAAGTCCATGCTCGCTCCCGCTAGATGTTTTCGGGGACACCCCGGACCCCGGTGTTTCCGGGGACACCCCGAGCCCCGGGGGCGGCGGGTTCGTGGGGGTGGAACTGGGGCACCCACTTGCGCACGGCCTTGTAGGGGCCGGCCTCTTCGGGCACGAAGGGCGGGCGCTCCTGGTAGCGGAGGTTCTCCCAGATGGGGAAGTCCTCCTGGGCCAGCTTGAACTGGAGGGCGTAGAGCATGTCCCGCTGCTTCTCGGGCAGGGTGCGGGGCACGAAGACGGTGAAGTGGAAGTCGCTCCGCTCGCCGTCGACGGGCGTGATGCAGGCCGACTGGGACGTGTCCCCCAGCCCGTTGATGTTGGTGAGCAGGAGCCCGAGGCCCTGGACGTAGACGTCGAACTCGCCCTGGGCGGCGGTGAGGGGGATCTCCTCCTCCCTGGCGTCGAGGGGTTCGGTGAAGCGCTGGACGCTCTTGATGCGGTGGCCGTCGGTGGAGAACTCGACAAAGACGGGCACCCGGACCGTCCCGTGCACGTAGCGGAAGTGGAAGATGTCGGGCAGGTTCTCGATCAGCAGCTGGGGCTGCATGGCCACCCCCTCCCAGCGCCGGACGCCGTGGGGCCACACTTGGTAGTAGTCGTCGAGGGGGAACGGCAGCTGGGGCTTCTCCGGCTCCCACGACGGGGGCTCGCCGGCCGCGTCGTGCCACACCACCACGAACGGCTCGATCTCCCGGACGGGCCAGGTGCCGATGCGCTTGGCCTGCGTCTTGCGCTCGGAGTAGGGGATGTCGACGGTGCAGCCCTCGCAGCTCCAGCGCCAGTGGTGGAAGGGGCAGATGATGTCGTCCCCGGCCACCTCGCCGCCGACACCCAGATGGGCGCCGAGATGGGCACAGTGGGCGTCGAGGACGTGGACCTGGCCGGATTCCCCCCGGTAGGCGACCAGGTCCTGGTCGAAGTAGTGCATGGCCTTCACGTCGCCCACCGCCAGCTCGTCGCTCCACGCGATCTGGAACCAGCCGGTGGGCATGGTGGTCCACGGGAAACCCTTCATTGCCGCATCACACTCTCTTTCCCGTGGTGTCCCCGTACCCCTGCTTTCCCGGGGTGTCCCCGTACCCCTGCTTTCCCGGGGTGTCCCCGTACCCCTGGAAGACGCCCCAGAGCGCTTCGACGGAGGCGAGCCAGCCGTCGAGCGTCCGCTGGGTGGGGGAGGAGAGGACGTGGTCGACGCCGGCGCCGGCGTAGGCATCCAGGTGGCGGCGCAGCTCGCCGAGGTCGCCGGAGAGGCCGTCGACGTCGAGGCGCATGGAGATGACGTACTCCGGCTCGGGGCGTTCCTCCCGGAGCCGCTTGACGGTGGCCGACAGGTCGTCGACGGCGACGTAGCGGCGCCGGTCGGGGTTCGCCAGTTGCATGAGGGGGACGCCCACCCCCTGCCAGCCGTCACCCTTCTCCACGGCCCGGCGCAGCGCCCGCTCGCTCGTCCCCCCGACCCAGACGGGGATGGCCCGGCCGGGCAGCGGCTTCACCTTGAGGTCGGCGAAGCGCACGGTGGGGCCCTCGAAGCTGGTCGGGGCCGCGGCCCAGCAGGTCCGCAGCACGTCGACGGCCTCGTCGGTCAGATCACCCCGGCGCCGGAAGGGGACGCCGCAGGCGTCGAACTCCGCCTCCAGCCAGCCGGCCCCGATGCCGAGCACGAGCCGGCCGCCGGAGAGGAAGTCGATGGTGGCCAGCTGCTTGGCCGCCACCACCGGCCGACGCAGCGGCAGGACCAGCACGCTGGTGCCGAGCCCCACCCGGCTGGTCACCGCGGCCACGAACGACAGCGTGGACATGGACTCGAGCAGGAACGACGGCGGATAGACGACACCCTCGGGCACGGCGATGTGGTCGGCGGCCCACACGTCGTCGAAGCCCAGCTCCTCGGCCTGGCGGGCCGTCCGGGTGAGGCTCTCGGCGCTCGCCGGGCCGTACTGGGGGAGCGAGATCCCGAACCGCATGGCTGTGTCTATTTCCCGCCGGGTCCCCTGCACCCCGGCTCCTCCGGAGGATGGGGCCCCTGCCCCATCCCCGGCCGTGTGCTTCCCCGCACCCGGCGGGCCAGGGCCTCGGCGATGAGCATCCGCTGGATCTGGTTGGTGCCGATGTAGATCTGCATGACCTTGGCATCGCGCATCATGCGCTCGACGGGGTGGTCCTTCAGGTAGCCGTGGCCGCCCAGGCACTGGACGGCGTCGGTGGTCACGGCCATGGCCATGTCGGTGCAGAAGACCTTGGCCATGGAGGCCAGCTCGCCGGCCCGGGGGTCGCCGGCGTCCACCGCCTGGGCCGCCTTGTAGGCCAGCTCCCGGCCGGCCTCGATGCGGATGGCCATGTCGGCGATGGGGAACGACACCCCCTGGAACTCGTAGACGGGCTTCCCGAAGGCCTTGCGCTCCAGCGTGTAGGCGAGGGCGTACTCCATGGCCCCGGCGGCCAGCCCGCAGGCCATGCCGGCCACGTTGGGCCGGGCGAAGTCGAGCAGGCGCTGGGCGGAGCGCAGGCCGGTGTCGCCGCCGATCATGTTCTCGGCGGGGATCTCCACGTTGTCGAAGGCGAGGGCGGCCAGCGAGCTGCCCCGCAGGCCCATCTTGCGCTCCTCCCGGATCACGCTCACCCCGGGCGACTCCAGGCCGTCGACCATGAACATGCGCAGGCCCCGCCAGCCCGACCCCGGTTCGACGGTGGCCACCAAGGCGAAGAAGTTGGCCACGCTCCCGTTGGTGATGAAGCACTTCTCGCCGTTGATGAGGAAGGAGCCGCCCTTGTCCACGGCGTGGGTGCGGATGCCCCCCAGGTCGCTGCCCGCCTCGGGTTCGGTGGCGGCGAAGCACCCGACCCGCTCGTCCAGGAGGGGGAAGAGCCGGTCCTGCTGCTCGGGGCTGCCCATGAAGCGCAGTGGGATGGCGGGGCCGAAGTTCTCGAACATCTGGGCGGCGGCGGCGTTCACCCGGGCGATCCCCTCGGCCAGGATGACCCACTCGGTGGAACCCGCCTCGGCCCCGCCGTAGCGCTCCGGGGTCATGAGCGACAGCCAACCCAGCTCCCGGTAGAGGTCGAGGAGGTCGTGGGGGAACTTGTCCTCCTCCTCCATGCGGGCGCCGATGGGGGCGATCTTCTCCTCCGCCACCCGGGCCACGGTCGCCGCGAAGAGCTCCTGCTCCGGCGTGA
The DNA here is from genome assembly GCA_050741935.1 of Acidimicrobiia bacterium. Taxonomy (GTDB): domain Bacteria; phylum Actinomycetota; class Acidimicrobiia; order IMCC26256; family BP-133; genus CAWBJP01. The sequence continues at coordinate 3,579 of JBOGFE010000118.1, forward strand.
GGGTGGGCATGGCGGCCTCCGAATGAGCAGTCGGTCAGTTGGAGGGACTCTAACGATGTTAGGGGACAGCGTCAACGCCTTCGATCCGGGCCGCCAGCCCTTCGAGGAGCGCCCGGCAGGCGATCTCGAAGCGCCCGTCCTCGTCGACGCCGTCCCGGACCAGGGCGAGGCGGAGGTCGTCGTAGCCCTTCTCGGGGAGCTCAGCCTTCCAGGCCGAGGCGGGGGCGTTCAGGCCGTAGAGGACCGAGCCGGTGCAGAAGGCCTCCAGGGCGCTGATGATGGTGATCTGGTAGGCGGGGGCGACCCCGGAGGCGGTGAGGCGGCGCGTGGCGTAGTCGTAGGTGGCCGACCCGGCCCGGCGGTTGTAGCGGCCGAAGATGAGGGGCAGCAGGTTGGGGTGGGCGAGCAGCGCCTGGCGATAGGAGCGGGCCATCTCCATGAGCCAGTCGATCCAGCCGGCGGAGTCGTCCGCGCCGGGGCGCAGCTCCGACAGCGCCAGCGTGGCCACCCCGTCGAGGATCTCGTCCTTGTCCTTGAAGTGGTGGTAGAGCGTCGCGCCGCGAATGCCCAGAGCGTCGGCCAGGCGCCGGATGCTGAAGCCGTCGAGGCCCTCGCCGTCGATGATGGCCAAGGCCTCCTCGACCGCCCGACGTTGGAAGCCGCTGAGCCGCTTCGGTCGCTCCACACCGGCATTCTGACGCGAACTTGTGGGCTATCTGCCAGCAATCACTGGCAGGAAACCCACAAGAACGGTGACGGCCCCGTGCCAGGCTGGTGGCGTGCTCGCCGAATCCCCCTCCATCGACGGCGGTGTCCTGCTCATCGTCCTCCTCGCCTTCGCGGTCACGCTGGCCCTGGCGGTGGGGACGGTGGTCGTCGGCTGCATGGCCGCCACGCGGGCGGGGCGGGGCAGCCAGAACGCCCTCATCGCCTGGGTCATCGTCGCCGCTCTCGAAGGCGGGCTGGCCGTGCTCGGACTTCTCAACGCCAGCCCCGTGGTGCTGCTCCCTGGCCTGGCGGCCCTCGTTCTTCAGGTGGCGCTGTACCAGCGGGCCCGCCGGACAACCCCGCCTCCGCCTCCGAGCTGAGCGGCGATCAGCCTCCGCCACCCGGCCAGTTCCACGGCGACCGGGTTGACCGGCGCCGGCGTGGCGGGGCCGTACGCGACCGGGGCGGGCGTCTCGGGCGACACCCAGGTTCCGGTCAGGCGGTCCCACCAGGTGAAGAACGGGCCCAGGTTCACGCCCTCGGTCCCCCGGCCGTGGTGATGGCGGTGGGCGGCAGGGGTCATCACGTGGGCGGAGAACCACGCCGGGAACCGCACCGGCAGGCTGGTGTGGAGGAGGACCTGCCAGCAGTTCGACACCGCCGCGCACACGAAGACCACCCGCAGGTCGAAGCCGGCCAGGGCCAGCAGCGGGTGGTGGAGCAGACCGTGGAAGGGTGCCCAGGTCTGGCGCAGGCCCAGGGTGGCGTCGTACTCAGGGCCCGAGTGGTGGGTCTGGTGGGCGGCCCAGCCGACGCGGGTGCGGTGCCCGATCAGGTGGTACACCCAGCCCGAGAGGTCCCAGGCCACGAACGTCACCACCACCCCGAGCGCCGGCGACGAGGCCCAGAGCCGGGCGGCCGGCTCCAGGCGCCAGGTCGCCACCGCCTCCCACAGCGCCTTGAACACCGCGGTGTAGACGAACCCGACGGCCAGGGCACCGGCGCCCATGGCGGCGGCGGTGGCGGCGGAGACGAGGACGGCCCGCCGCCGCGGCCCCGGCCGGCGGGCGAGCCAGGCGACCTCCAGCCCCACGAGCGTGATGGCCACGGCATACGGGACACTGACCGCCAGCGAGTACGGCGTCACCAGCTCCACGGCCTCACACCGTACGCCGCGGCCCTTCCCCAACCCCGCCGAAGGGCAAGATGTCCCGGTGATCGATGACCGGTGGCGCCCGCGCCTCGCCACACCGGACGACGCCGACGAGGCCGCCCGGCTGCTGCACGACTTCAACACCGAGTTCGACACGCCGTCCCCCGGTCCCGGGGTCCTCGCGCCTCGCCTTCGGGCGCTGCTGGCCGGCGACGCCACCGTCGCCATCCTGGCCGGGGTGCCGGCCGTGGGGCTGGCGCTCGTCACGTTCCGCCCCAACGTCTGGTACGAGGGTCCGGTGGCGCTGCTCGACGAGCTGTACGTGGTCCCCGACCTGCGTGGCCATGGGATCGGGACGGCGATCATCGAACGGCTGCTGACACTCGCCCAGGACCGCAACGTCGGGCTCATCGAGATCAACGTCGACGAGCCCGACGTCGACGCACGACGCTTCTACGAGCGCCACGGGTTCTCCGCCACCGATCCCGGCTCGACCGCGCGGGCCCTCTACTACTGGCGGGACCTCACGACCTGAGGGCCCGGATCAGTGGACCTGGACCAGACGCAGGGTGTCGGTCTGGGGCTCGTCGGGGGAGCCGACCACCACCGCCACCACGTCACCGGGGTGCACCGAACCCATGCGGGCGGCGGCTTCGACCGCGAACCACACCGTCTCGTCCTTGGTGGCCCGCCGCTGCTCCACCACCGGGGTCACCCCCCAGGACATCCGCAGCTGGCGGGCCGTCCGGCCGGAGGGCGTGACCGCCAGCAGCGGCATGGTGGGCCGGAACCTCGACACGGCCCGGGCCGTCCGGCCCGACTGGGTGCAGGCGATGATGGCCACCACGTCGGCGTCACTGGCGGCCCGCCAGGCGGCGGCCGAGATGGCGGCGGTGATGCGGGAGGCCGGGGCGCCGAGGGCCTGCTGCTGCCGGCCCATCGTGCTGCTCCAGCTGTGGCTGCCCCAGTCCTCGTAGTTGAAGTCGGCCTCGGCCCGCACCGCCACCCGGGCCATGGTGGCGACGGCGGCCACCGGGTCGACGCCGATGGCCGTCTCCGCCGAGAGCATGAGGGCGCTGGTGCCGTCGAGGACGGCGTTGGCCACGTCGGAGACCTCGGCCCGGGTGGGAACCGGGGCGGCCACCATCGAGTCGAGCATCTGGGTGGCGGTGATGACGGGCCGCCCGTAGGCCACGGCCGCCCGGATGATGCGCTTCTGGTGGTGGGGGACGTCCTCCAGCGCGCAGCGGATGCCGAGATCGCCCCGGGCCACCATGACCCCGTCGGCCGTGCCGATCACCGCCTCGACGTCGTCGACGGCCTCCTGGGTCTCGATCTTGGCCACCAGCATGGGGCCGTCGCCTGCCAGCGCCGCCCGGGCCCGCTCGACGTCGGCCGCCGTGCGGACGAAGGAGATGGCCACCACGTCGACGCCGGCGGAGGCGAGGGCGTCGAGGAGCCGCAGGTCGTTGGGGGTGGGGGAGGACATCGACAGCCGGCCGGCGGGCAGAGCGACGCCGGGCCGGCCCCGGGCCCAGCCGCCCACGGTGACCTCGGCCTTGGCCCGCTCGTCGTCCACGTCCCTGACCTGAAGCTGGAGAGCGCCGTCGCCCAGGCGGACCCGGTCGCCGGGGGCGACATCGGCCAGCAGGCCGGGGTGGTCCACCACCACCCGATGCTCAGTGCTCCCTTCGCCGTCGGTCCCGGGGACGAGGTCGACGGTGGCCCCGTCGGCCAGGTGGACGCCGCCCTCGGGGAAGAGCCCGGCCCGGATCTTGGGCCCGGGCAGGTCGGCCAGCACCCCGAGGGTCGGATCGACGGCCCGGATCCGGGCCAGCCGGTCGAGGGTCTCCTCCAGGGGGCCATGGGCCAGGGACAGCCGGGCCACGTCCATGCCCGCTTCGACCATGGCGGCCAGGGTGGACGGGTCCTCGCAGGCGGGACCAATGCTGGCAACGATCTTCGTGCGTCTTGGCATGCGCTCGACCGTACCTGTCGCTTTCGTACGGGGATAACACGCCGGCCAACGGGTCGGGGAACAGGGACCGAACTCACCGGCGGCGTTCCTCACCAACGAACGCGCGTCGGCCAGGAACGCCACGACGGCAGACCCGCTCGTAACATCGGGCCATGCCGCGGCCGGCGGGCCGCGATAGTGTTGTGACTGAATATTCGGTCAGCGAGCCGGGAGGGGGGATCACCAATGGCGGAGGCGGCGCCCCGCACTGATCTCGACCTGTGGTCCGACGAGGTGCTTCTCGACCCGTGGCCCCACTACCGGGCCATCCGGGAAACCGGGCCGGCCGTCTACCTGGAGCTGTACGACCACTACGCCGTCGGCCGCTTCGTCGACGTGCGGGAGGCGCTGCGGGACTGGCAGGCCTTCACCTCGGCTGACGGGGTGGCCTTCAACGACCTGATGAACGAGGCCGAGCTCGGGACCGCCCCGGGGACCGACCCGCCCGAGCACGACCAGGTCCGGGCCGCCCTGCTCCAGCGGCTGCGCCTGTCCGAGGTGCGGGGCCTGCAGGAGATGCTCCAGGCCCGGGCCGACGCCCTGGTGGCGAACCTGGTGGAACGGGGGTCCTTCGACCTGGTCGCCGACCTGGCCCAGCCCTACGTCACCGGGGCGGTGGGGGAGCTCGTCGGGATCTCGGGCGAGGTGCTCGAGCGCTTCGGTCCCGCCGGGCCGTACTTCTTCGACACGGCCGGTCCCGAAGGGGAGCGGGTCTACGAGGCGTTCCCCATCGCCCTCGAGCTGCTCCAGGAGATCGGCCGGCTGTCCAAGGCCGACATGGCCCCGGGCAGCATGGGCTGGTCGCTGTTCGAAGCCGAAGAGCGGGGCGAGATCCCCGAGGACTCGTCCACCATGCTGATCTGGAACTACCTCGGGCCGGCTTTCGACACCACCATCAACGGGGTGGGGAGCACCATCTGGCTCCTGGCCCGTGACCCGGAGCAGTGGAAGATCCTCCGGGAGGATCCCTCCCTCGTCCCGGCGGCGTTCAACGAGGGCCTGCGCATGGAGGCCCCCATCCAGATCTGGGCCCGGGGCTGCCGCCACGGCGCCGAGATCGACGGCATCGAGATCCCCCCCGGGAGCCGGATGGCCATCCTGCTGGGCTCGGCCAACCGCGACGAGCGCCACTATCCCGAACCCGACCACTACAACGTGCACCGCAATCCCAAGGACCACGTCGGCTTCGGGCACGGCATCCACGCCTGCGTGGGGTCGCCGCTGGCCCGGGAGGAGGCCCACGCCGTGCTCAGGGCCCTGGTGGACCAGGTGGCGACGCTGGAGTGCGGCGACCCCGTCTGGGTGCCCCACAACACCACCCGGGGGCTCGCCAGTCTCCCCATGGAGATCTCCTGAAGGTCGCTGCCCGGCTCCAGGTCGGGCTGTTCGACGTCGTCGAGCGGGGCCGCATCCTGGCCGGGCACGGTGACCTCTTCGACCTGCGCCGGCCCCGGCTGGAGGACGCGGACGAGCAGGCGGCCGAGCTGGCCGACGCCGGCTTCGACGGCGTGTACACCATCGAGGCGGCCCACGACGTCTTCTTCCCGCTGCTGCTGGCCGCCCGGGGGCACCGCGGGATCGAGCTGTCCACCAGCCTGGCCATCGCCTTCCCCCGCAGCCCGATGCACGTGGCCCATCAGAGCTGGGACCTCCAGCTCGTCTCGCAGGGCCGGTTCCGCCTCGGGCTCGGGACCCAGGTGCGCCAGGTCAACGAGCGCTACTACGCCACGCCCTGGTCCCAGCCGGTGGAGCGCATGCGGGACTACGTCCTGGCCCTGCGCGCCATCTTCGCCTGCTGGCAGCAGGGCGAACCGCTCCGCCACGACGGGCCCTTCTACCGGCTCAGCTTCATGAACCCGCCCTTCAACCCGGGTCCCAGCCCCCACGGCCCGCCGCCCATCCTCCTCGGGGCCCTGGGCCCGAAGATGACCCGCATGACCGCCGAGGTGGCCGACGGCCTCCTGCTCCACCCCTTCGTCACCGAGCGCTTCGTCCGGGAGCGGATGATGCCCGCCGTTCTCGCCGGCCTCGACGCCGCCGGCCGGGCGGAGGAGGACTTCGAGATCGTGCCCATGGTGATGATCGCCACCGGCCGGGACGAGACCGAGATGGCCGTCGCCGACGCCGGGGTGAGAGGCCTCATCGCCTTCTACGGCTCGACCCCCACCTACCGCCCCCTGCTCGAGCTCGAGGGCCTGGGCGACCTGCACGCCGAGCTGTTCGCCCTCTCCCGCCAGGGGCGGTGGCCGGAGATGGCGGCACTCATCGACGACGACGTCCTCACCCGCTTCGCCGTCCGGGGCGAGCCGAAAACCCTCGGCCCCCAGATCGAGGCCTGCTACGGGGGGCTGGCCGAGCGGGTCAACAGCTACCTGCCCTACGAGGCGACCACCGACCTGCTGGCCGAGGTGGCCGGCTCCTTCGGCTAGCCCGCAGGGCGGGCCATGGTCCTTGGGGTGGCCCCCTCGCCGCTTCGGCCGGCCAGCGCTCCGAGGAGATCCCGCGCCGCCCGCTCGCCGGCGGTGGAGGCGGCGTCGAGGTTCGAGGTGGCGAAGTAGTCGCCGGCGAGCTGGATCCGGCGGTCACGGCTCCGTCGGATCTCGTGGAACGTCCGCATCTCCCACCAGTAGCCGGGCCAGGTGATCGGACCCATCCGGTCCCACCGGGAGACGACGGCGAACTCGACGGAATCGGCGACGCCGGGGACGACCGACTCGACCGCCTCGAGGACCTTCTTGGCGACGATCTCGTCGTCCTCACCGAGGAGCACCTCCGCCCAGCTGTTCTCGGTTTAGGCGCTGATCATGCCGCGGC
>JBOGFE010000119.1:0-5026 GCA_050741935.1 Acidimicrobiia bacterium
CGCCTGGCCGCCGCCCGCCACCCCGAGGGCGCCGTCTTCGCCATCGGCTGTGCCCCCACCGCCCTGGCCGAGCTGATCCGCCTGGCGCGGGCGGGGGAGGTGGCCCCGGCCCTGATCGTCGGTCTGCCCGTCGGCTTCGTCGGCGCCGCCGAGGCCAAGGACGCCCTGGTGCGCTCCGGCCTGGTCTCCATTACCAACCGGGGCGAGAAGGGCGGCTCGGCCGCCGCCGGCGCCGCCGTCAACGCCCTGGTGAGGCTGGCCCATGGGTGACGGACCTTCGGGGCTGATGCTGGTCGGTCACGGCAGCCGTTCGGCGGCGGGCGTGGCCGAGTACTGGCGTCTGGCCGGGGTGCTCCGCCGGGCCACCCCCGGCCTGGAGGTCGGCTGCGGGTTCATCGAGCTGGCCCAGCCCCGCCTCGACGAGGGGATCGAAGCGCTGGTGGCGGCGGGGGTGACGTCGGTGGTGGCCGTCCCCCTCGTCCTCCTGGGTGCGGGCCATCTCAAGGACGACGGGCCGGCCGCCCTGCGCCGGGCCCGCCGGCGCCACCCGGAGGTCGTCTTCCGCTACGCCCGCCACCTCGGCATCCACCCCACCATCCTGGAGCTGACCGAGAACCGGGCCCGGGAGGCCGCCGGCCCGGCGGCCGGCACCTTCGTCGTGCTCGTCGGGCGGGGTTCCTCCGACCCCGATGCCAATGCCGACCTGTGCAAGGTCGCCCGCCTGGTGTGGGACGGACGGGGATTCGCCGGGGTGGAGGCCGCCTTCGTCTCCCTCGCCTCCCCGTCGGTGCCCGAGGCGCTCGACCGGTGCCGGCGGCTGGGAGCCGGGCGGGTGGCGGTGGTCCCGTACTTCCTCTTCACCGGGGTGCTGGTGGAGCGCATCGGGGTCCAGGCCCGGGCCTGGGCGGAGTGCCACCCGGACGTCGAGGTCACCGTGGGCCCCTACCTGGGACCGGTGCGCCCGGTGGCTGACGTCGTCCTCGAGCGCTACCACGAGGCCCTGGCCGGCGAGGCGGTCATGAACTGCGACCTGTGCGTCTACCGCACCCCGCTGCCCGGCCACGAGCACCGCGTGGGCACCCCGGTGCCCGGCAGCTGAGAAATTCGCAGGTCCGACCCCACCCGTTCCGGGTATGACTGTGTGCCGGCAAAGAGGCCGAGCCCCAACCCCCCGGGAGTGAGATCGGATGCGACGCAGAGCGTGGATGGGCACCGTCGTGCTGGCCGTGTCGGCCCTGGCCGTGCCCCCGGTGCGGGCCGTGGGAACCCAGGACACCGTTGCGGGAACGGCGGCCTACGCCGACCAGCAGATCGACTGGAAGCCGTGCTTCGACGCCGACGCACGTCCCGAGGAGCTGCCCGAGGGCGGCGAGGCGCTGGAGTGCGGCTCCTTCCAGGTTCCCCGCGACTGGGCGGCGCCCGATGCCGGCGTCGATCTCACCATTGCCGTCAGCCGGTTGCGGCCCCCGGTCGGCGACCCCGGCCGCAGCCTCCTGACCAACCCCGGCGGGCCCGGCGGACCGGGGCGGACCATGCCCCTCGTCTTCCTCCAGAAGCACCGGGCCGCCGTCCTGGCCAACTTCGAGATCATCGGCATCGACGTGCGGGGGACGGGCGACAGCACCAACGTCACCTGCGGCAACCAGTCGAACACCGGCGGCTCCCTCGACCCCCGGGACCGGCGCCCCACCAACCTCGACCTCATCCTCGACGCCGCCGACTTCGTGGCCCGTGTCTGCCAGGACGCCTCCGGTGAGCTCGACCCCTACATCACCACCGAGCAGACGGTGCGCGACCTCGATCTGCTGCGCCAGCTGCTCGGCCGCCAGCGCATCGACTGGGTCGGGTACTCGGGGGGGACGTGGATGGGCGCCTACTACGCCACCTACTTCCCGGAGAGGGTCGACCGCTTCGTCCTCGACGCCAACGCCGAGTTCACCGCCACCTTCCAGCAGGCGTTCGCCAACCAGGCCCTCGGCTTCCAGCGTCGCTTTGACATCGACTTCCTGCCCTATGTGGCCACCCATGCCGGCTACTTCGGCCTCGGTGACACCCCGGTGGCGGTGCGGGGCGCCTACGAGGAGCTGCGGGCCCGCCTGGCGGCCGAGCCCCTCGAGGTGGGCGACGGCGTCGCCGTCTATGCCCCCGACCTCGACTTCCTCATCGCCGGTGCCCTCTACACCACCAGCCGTTTCCAGGGGGCGGCCGAGGACATCCGCACCCTGCGGGACGCCGCCGCCGGCAACGCCGCCCCGGTTGACGACGGGACGCAGCTCCGCCGCCAGGCGCTCGTCGACCACGTGCGCCAGGCCCGGGCGCTGGCCCGGACGGGGGGGACGCTGCCCCTCGCTCCCGACGCCTCCCAGGCCACCTTCAACGCCATCACCTGCAACGACACGCCATGGCAGGGCGACCGGTCCGCGCTGGTGGCGGAGTCGCAGCGCCAGGGCGAGGCCTACCCGCTGCTCGGGTGGTATGCGCTGAGCACCGCCTGCATCTTCTGGGACCGGCCCCCCGTCCAGCTCCGGACCCCGACCGGCGTGGGGGTGCCGCCGGTGCTCATGGTCCAGACCGAGCGTGACCCCGCCACCCCCATCGAAGGAGCCCGGCGCGCCGCCGCCGGCTTCGCCGGGGCCCGTCTCCTCACCGTGGTGGACGACGGCGACCACGCCACCTACGCCGTCCGGGGCAACGAGTGCGTCGATCGCACCGTGGAGGCCTACCTGATCGACGGCGTCGTCCCCGCCGAGGGGACGACCTGCCCGGGCCTGCCCATCCCGCCCCCCGTCCCGGTGGCGGGCGACCCCTCGCCGCCCCCACAGCTGGTGGGCGGCGTCCTCGACGCCCTCAGCCGCCTCACCGACCTGGTCGGTTCCCTGCCGCTCTGAGCGCGCCCTCCGGCTCCGCCCCGACGCCGGGAACCCGGAGCGGGCGCGACTAGGCTGGTCGCGCCGCTGGGGGGCGGCTGGGGAGCGATGCGGAAAGGAGCGGTTGCGTGGTGAAGCCTCCGGGGACTCGCGCCACAGGACCGCGGCCCCAGCCGCGACGCCGAGCCGTCGCCGCCGGTGCCGCAGTGGTGCTCGCCGCCCTGGCGGCGTTCCCGGGGCCGGCCGCCGGGGACCGCTGGTCGTTCTTCGGAGGCGACGCCGGGCGTTCCGGGCACCAGCCCGCGGACGGGGGCGTGGCGCCGGCCGAGCCGGTGTGGGGCGCCCCGGACTCTCCCGAGGTCATCACCTCCGTGCTCACCACCGGCGGCCCGCCGGGCGAGGAGCGGATCATCTACGGGACGGGCGATCACCGCACCCCCGAGGGCGACATCGTCGGCGGCCGCGTGCACGTCCGGAGGCTGTTGGGCGGCGTGCCGGTGACCCCGCCCGAGGGCATCAAGGTCTCCGACGAGGTCGACGCCTTCGGCGACGGCTTCGGCAGCGTGGGCTTCGCCGACACATCCACCGACACCGCCCTCGGTCAGGCGTGGATCGTCTTCAACGACATCAACGGCGTCTCGATCATCCAGATCGACGAGGCCACCGGCGAGGTGGTCCAGAAGCGCCTCCCCAACCCCGCCGACATCAACGACAAGCTCGTGGGGATCACCATCAACAGCTCGGCCCTCCTCACCCCGCCCGAGTCCAACGGCGACGTCGGCCTGTTCTTCGTCGCCTTCGGCGACGTCAACCCGGTGGAGACGCTCTACAAGGTGACCCTGGTGCGGGCCGGCAGCCGGGATGCCGTCATCTCCAACATCACCACCGCCAACGGCGACTTCAACCTGGTCGACTTCGGCAGCCCGAGCCTGGTGTACCTGACCGCCAACGCCTCCAACAACGAGGCCCACGTCACGGTGGGGGACTGCCGGGGCCGGCTGTACACCTTCGCGGTGGACAACCTGGCTCCCGGGCCCATCGCCGCGGTGGGCGCGGGGAGCGACTGTGTCCTCACCGCCTCGGCACCGGTGACGACCACCGGGATCCCCCCCGGCGCCCCCGGCAGCGGCCTCGAGCGCACACCGGTCATCTACCTGGCCACCAGCGACGCCGAGGGGAACAGCACCCGCGTCCACCGGCTGATCCAGGAGACGAGCATCCAGTTCAAGCGCCAGCCCGACGACCCGCCCGTCCTGCCCGGCGGCCCGGCCAACGCCCTGGCCGTCGACGCCACCGTGATGCCTTCGGGCACGCTCACCCCCGGGGGCCGCGTCTACGTCACCACCGGCCGCAACCTCTACGTCCTCGACGCCCGGGACCTGACCCAGGTCGTGACCAAGCTCGACCCCGACGACGGACTCGTGCCCGGCGACACCGGCTTCTCCCAGACGTCGCCGGCGGTGAGCGGCGACCTCCTCTTCGTCACCCGCGACAACGGCGAGCACCTCGTGCTCGACAAGCGCACCCTGGCGCCCGTCCCCGGTTTCGGGATGGCCACGGCGGCGCGGCCCGAGCCGGGGTCGCTCAGCTTCGGCCAGCCGTCGCTGGCCGGGCGGACGGTCGTCTTCGGCAGTACCAAGGGGGTCTGGACCTACCGCACGCGCGCCGCCGCCCCGCCCACGGGCTACTGGCTGGCCGCCGGCGACGGGGCGGTGTTCACCTTCGGCGACGCCGGTTTCTTCGGGTCCCGGGGTGGCCTGCCCATCCCCGCGCCGGTGGTGGCCATCGCCCCCACTCCCAGCGGAGGGGGCTACTGGCTCCTGACCCGGAACGGCGGCGTCTACTCCTTCGGTGACGCCGGCTTCTTCGGGGCCGCCGACGAGCGCAGCCCGAAGGGCTCAGCCGTCGGGATGGTCTCCACCCCGATCGGGAGGGGCTACTGGATCGTCACTGACGCCGGGGAGGTGTTCGCCTTCGGTGACGCCCCGGACCTCGGACCGGCCCCGATCGGCGCCGGCGATCGGGCCGTCGCCATCGCCGCCACCCCCACCGGGCGGGGTTACTGGGTGGCGAGCGCCGGCGGGGGCGTGTTCACCTTCGGCGACGCCGGGTTCTTCGGGGCGGCGGCGGGCACGCCGCTGGCCCGGCCGGTGGTGGGC
>JBOGFE010000120.1:0-8602 GCA_050741935.1 Acidimicrobiia bacterium
CATCGACGGCGAGGCCCGCAAGGCCTCGGACGGGCGCACCTTCGAGACGGTCGACCCCTGGCGCCAGGCGCCCTGGGAGGAGGTGGCCCTCGGCACCCGCGACGACGTGGAGGCCGCCGTGGCCGCCGCCCGCCGGGCCTTCGACGAAGGGGCCTGGCCCCGGATGGGGGCGGCGGCCCGCGGGGCCGTCCTCCATCGCCTGGCCGCCCTGATCGAGGAGCACATCGACGACCTCGCCGAGGCCGACACCTCCGACATGGGCAAGCCGCTCTCGGACATGAAGATCAAGGACGTGCCCCGGGCGGCCCAGAACTTCCGGTTCTTCGCCGACCACGTCCGCCTGTCCACCGCCGACGTCTATCCGATGGACTCGCCCCACCACGCCTACACCCGCTACGAGCCCGTCGGCGTGGTGGCCGCCATCGCCCCCTGGAACTTCCCCCTCATGCTCGAGACCTGGAAGGTGGCACCCCCGCTGGCCTGGGGCAACACGGTGGTGCTCAAGCCGGCCGAGGACACGCCGGCCTCGGCCTCGCTGCTGGCCTCGCTGGCCCTGGAGGCGGGGATGCCCCCCGGGGTCCTCAACGTGGTCCACGGCTTCGGCCCCGATTCGGCCGGCCAGTGGCTGACCGAGCATCCCGGCGTGGACCGGATCACCTTCACCGGCGAGTCGGCCACCGGGCGGGCCATCGCCACCGCGGCGGCGGCCAACCTCACGCCGGTCAGCTTCGAGCTGGGCGGCAAGGGCGCCAATCTCGTCTTCGCCGACGCCGATCTGGACAAGGCGGTCGGCTGGTCGCTGAAGGCCATCTTCACCAACGCCGGTCAGGTGTGCCTGGCCGGCAGCCGCCTCTACGTGGAGCGCTCCGTCCACGACGAGTTCCTCGACCGCTTCGTGGCCGCCGCCTCGGCCCTGCGCTGCGGGGACCCCCGGGACCCGGCCACCGAGATCGGACCGCTGTCGTCGAAGACCCACTACGACAAGGTGACCGGCCACCTCGACGGCATCGGCGCCGACGGCAGCCGGATGCTGTGCGGCGGCCCGGCCGGCGACGGCACCTGGGTGGTGCGCCCCACCGTGGTGACCGGCGCCCCCGAGGACTCCCGCCTGTGCCGGGAGGAGGTCTTCGGTCCCGTGGTCACGGTGGCCGCCTTCGATTCCGAGGACGAGGCCGTCGCCCTGGCCAACGACACCCCCTACGGGCTCAACGCCATGCTTTTCACCGAGAACGTGCGCCGGGCCCACCGGGTGGCGGCCCGGCTCCGGGCGGGGACGGTGTGGGTCAACTGCTTCTTCGTGCGGGACCTGCGGGCCCCCTTCGGCGGGGTGGGCGACTCGGGCATCGGCCGGGAGGGCGGCGACTTCTCCCGGGAGTTCTGCACGGAGCCCAAAGCCGTCGTCATGGAGCTGTAGGCCGGTGCCCTCGTACGGCGGACTCCTCCTCGACGTGGGCGGCGTGGTCGTCCGTCACGCCTTCGAGCTGCGGGAGCACATCGAGTCCCGGCTGGGCCTGCCGCCGGGCGCCATCGAACAGGGCGGGCCGTTCGGCCCCGGACCGGATCCGGGCTGGGAACGGGTCGAGCTCCAGGAGCTCTCGGAGATGGACTACTGGACGGCCTGGACGGAGGAGATCGCCCGGCTCGCCGGCCGGCCCGACCTCACCGCCCAGGAGCTGTGGCCAATCGCCTACGGCGGCGCCGAGGAGGAGTTCCTCCGGCCCGAGATGGTGGCCCTGGTGGACGAGGCGGCCGCCGCCGGGGTGCGCACGGCGATGCTCTCCAACGACCTCACCACCTTCCACGGGGCCGGTTGGGTGGACAAGGTCCCGTTCTTTGCCCGGATCGGGCCCTTCTTCGACGCCGCCTCGCTCGGCGCCCGCAAACCCGACCCGGTCGCCTACACGGCCGCCGTGGACCGGCTCGGCCTTGCCGCCGGTGCCGTCCTGTTCGTCGACGACCTGGCCGAGAACGTGATCGGCGCCAGCACCGCCGGCCTGCCCGCCCTGCTCTTCGACATCACCGACCCGGCCGGCAGCACCGCCTGGGTCCGAAAGGAGCTCGGCCTGTGATCCCCCGCACCGAGAGGAGCGAGCCATGCCCGGCTACCTGATCATGGACGCCGAGGTCACGGACCCCGACGGCTACGAGGAGTTCAAGGTCCTCGCCCATGCCGCCATCGCCGCTCACGGCGGCCGTTACCTGGTGCGGGGCGGGGCCCTCGAGGCCCTGGAGGGCGACTGGCACTCCCGGGTGGTCCTGCTCGAGTTCGAGTCCCTGGAGGCGGGACTCGACTTCTACAACTCCGAGGACTACCAGGCGGCCCGTGAGATCCGCCTGAAGACCTCGACCGCCCGGGTGGCAGCGGTGGAGGGCAGCGGTGACGGGGCTGACGAGCGCGGCCGCATGGAGGCGCTCATCCGCCGCTACTTCGACGCCTGCAACGCCGGCAACGCCCAGGGCATCGCCGCCTGCTTCGTCCCCGACGCCGTCCACTACTTCCCGCCCGGCATGTACGACGGCCCCTTCCGGGGCGCCACCACCATCGGCCAGAAGTGGCACAAGGCGGTCCAGACCATCGGGTCGTACTGGACGATCGACCGGATCCTCTGCGACCCCGACAACCGCCAGGCCGTGATCGAGTGGACCCACTTCAAGACCAAGGACGGCAAGGTCCTTCGCGGCGACGAGTGGTACGTCTTCGACGCCGCCACGGGTCTCATCGCCGAGATCCGGGCCTACTACGCCTCCCCCCAGGACCCCTCGCTCGATCGCCTGGAGCTCGGCGGCTACGACTACGCCGGTCAGGGCTACGCCCTGGGGCCGCCCCCGGGCGAGCGCTGACCGCCTCTAGGCCGCCGCCACCCCGTCGGGCCCGCTGGCCCGGGGAGAGGCCGGCAGGGCGTCGATGTCCCGTCGCAACGCCTTGGCCGTGGCTTCCAGCTTGCCCAGGCCGGCGAGGCGCTGTTCGGCGGCGGCGCGGGCCTGCTGGCGGGCGAGTGCGTCGGAACGGGCCAGGTGCTGGCATTCGACGATCTGGCCCTGCAGGCGGCGGGTGGTGGCCTTCACATGAGCCTTCATCCCCGCCTCGACGGCCCGTTGGAGCTGGAGGACCCGCTGACGGAGGGCAGGGGTCATCTCGGCCCGGGCCACGTCCATGGCTGTCCGAAGGTTCGTCCGCATGGCCTGGACGTCGTGCTGGCGACGAGTGAGTCGCAGGTTGACGGCCGCCGTCACCACGCCCACAAGCGTTCCCGCCCCGAGCAGAGCGCCGATGAGCTCGGGTCCCTCTCCGAGCCGGCTGACGAAGAGGCCGAGCCCCGTACCGGTGGACGCCAGGGTCGACATGAACCGCAGGCGCATGGCGGAATCGGCTTCGCTCTTCCCGGGGAGGCCGTCGAGCTCCAGGTCCGGCATCGGTCCGTCAGAGCCGCGGACCAAGACGGGCGCCGGTGCGTCGACCATCTCCGCCGCCAGCGCTGCCAGGCGGGCGGCCTCCTCCTCGATCGTGGCCTGTAGCCCGGTGTCGACCGCCCGGAGGTCGGTTTGCAGCTGCCTCAGGAGCTCATCAGCGGTGGGTGGGCGGCCGGACTCGTACCGCTCGGTGATCTCGCGCCAGGCCCGGCCCAGCTCCGCGGCCACCGTCTCGCGCAGGGCGCCGAACCCGTCGGCGATCACCACCTGGGCGCGCTCGGCCGCATCCCGGAGGGCGTCCAGCTCGTCCTGGTGGCGGGCCGCCTGCTCTTGCGCCCCCGATTGGCTGTCGGTCCGGTGGGCGGACGCCTCAAGGTCGGCCCTGAGGGTGGCCAGAGCGCCGTGGGCCACCCGCATGATGTTGCCGAGGCGGAGCGTCTCGGTCCGGCCGCAGACCCGGGTGCGCAGCTCCGACTCCAGGGCGGCCAGGCCGCTCTCGTCGACGAGCGCCGGGTCCGGCGTCCCGAGCGCCTCGAGGTCGCCGGCGAGCTTCTTGAGCTGGGGGCTCACCGGCACCATGGGGGCGAACGCGAACCGCGGCGCATGGCGCCGGAGGAGATCGCGGTCTTCCTCCACTACGCTCCGCCATCCCCGGTAGCGGTCGATCCTGGTGATGGCGAACAGCACGGTCTCGATGCGGTCCGCCGCCTGCTGAAGGAATCGCAGCTCAGGCTGGCTCAGCGGAGCCGAGGCGTCGGTGACGAAGACCAGGGCGTCCGCCCGGGCCAAGGTGTCGAGGGTGATCCGGGCCTGGGCGGCATCGAGCCCGCCGACCCCGGGCGTGTCGACGAGCACGAGCCCGCCGGCCAGCATCGGATGGTCGATCAGGACCTCGACTGCCTCCAGGCGGGAGCGGTCGAGACCCTGGTCGGCCATCCAGTGGGGCGCCTCCTCGACGCCGATGGTGAGCGACTCCGCCGGCTGGGACAGATGCACCAGTGCGTGCGGCTCGGGGTCGTGGCGGACGACGACGTAGGTGTCGGTCACGAGGTGAGCCCCGCTGGCCACCACGGTTCCGTCGAGGAGCGCATTCAGGAGGGCGCTCTTTCCCTGGTTCGCCTCGCCGGCAACCACCACGGTCGTCGTGCGCCGGCTCCAGAGCTTGGCTTCGGCGCCGATCCGCTCGGCCACGTCGGGCCGGCCGGCCTCAGTGCTGGTCGAGACGAGCGCGTTCATCAGGCCCGCGACCCGGTTGTGCAGCGGCGCCCGTTCTGCGGACGCGCTCACGACTCCCGCCCGGCAGCCAGCCACAGCAGCTCGTAGGAGCGGGTGGCCACGTCAGCCAGCCAGCGCTGGGACGGGTCGGCCTGACCCCCGTTCCCGAACGCCTTCCACTTCGCCGCGCCGAGCGCCGCCGCGCTGCGCAGGTCGTCGACCCCGGAATCCCCGGGAAGGCCCAGGCGGCCGGCGGGAACCTCGCTGGAGGTGAGCCGGCGCAGGTCATCCTCCAGCGGAGCCGGGAGCGCCACCGCGCCGCAAGCCCAGTCGTTCACGGCCCGGATCTCGTTGAGGCGGTGCATGGCCCGGTCGATCCGGATCTCCTCGATCTCGCTGCGCAGCAGGCTCCACCGGGCCTCGGAACCCGGTTCGGGGGGGGCGTAGGCCAGCCGCTCGAGGGCGGCCAGCCCATGGCTGGCCTTCAGGGCGTCGGCGTTGCGGGCGAAGGCCTCGACCAGCAGCCGGCGCAGGCGGTCGATCCCCGAACGCTCCCGCAGGACCTGGACGAGGGCAGTGGCCGGCGACGGCCCGGCGTCGAGCAGGTCGAAGGCGACGGCGATGCCGTGGAGGTCGAGCCGCTCGAGCAGCCGGGCCCGCGCTTCGCCGGGTACCGGGGCGGGCGCGCTCACGAAACGGTCAGCCGAGAGCAGCAGCGCCGACCGGGCGGCGGGGGGGAGCTCGGCCAGGCGGGAAAGGTCGGCCACGTCGCGCTCGGTGAGCCCGCCGGCGTCGGCCGTCTCGGCCAGGAGGCCGACGAGGGGGACGACTGCAGCAACCAGGCTGCGCAGCTGGCCGGCGAACTCGTCGGCCAGGCGCTGGGCGGCCGGCCAGGCCTCGGGCCCGCCGTCGCCGATCTGGTCCGCCTTGTTGAGGACGGCCACCGCGTTCACGGCGGACGAGGTGAGGTCGCCGACAAGGGCCCGGAAGGCGGTCAGCACCCGGGCCTCGTCCTCGCGGAGCACCGACGTCAGCACGTAGACGATGGCGTCGGCACCGGCCACCGCCTCCCTCGACGAGGAGTCGAGAGCGAGCAGCTCCCGGGTGACCCGGCTGTTGTCGTCGTTGACGGAGGCCAGCCCCGGCGTGTCGATCAGCACCAGATCCCGGAGCGCCTCGTTCGACAGGTGGACGACGAGATGCGAGATTTGGTCGAGGGGCACCCCCAGGATGGGAGGGAGGCTCCCATCGGGCCGCAACGGGATCCGGCGGCGGGTCCCGTCGTGCCGGGCCACCTCGACGCCCTCGGGGACTCCGAACCGGAACCAGGTGACGAGACGGGTGCACTCGCTGACGTCGGTGGGCGCCACCCGCTGGCGCAGGATGGCGTTCACCAGCGTCGACTTCCCGCTGTTGACGCGGCCGGCCACGGCGACCCTCAGCGGTTCCCCGAGGCCGGCCCGGACCGCCTCCACAGCGGCCCGGGTGTCACCCGCCCCGAGCCCGTCGAGGACCCGATCGCAGGCGGCCGCCACCCGGGCGCACAACGTCCCGGCCATGATCTACCGGTACATCCGCCGGCGCGCCAGCAACCCGGCGCGGGCCACGATGGGCAGGAGCAGGGCTCCCGCCAAGGCCACCTTGGCGGAGTCGCCGAGACCGCCGTCGTCCTCCGTTCCCGGCGGCGGCGGGTCGGCGGTCTTCGGCCCGGTGATCACCATCCGTCCCTGCCGCGACCAGAGCGCGGAGAGGTCATCGGCGGGCACGCTGAAGTCGTCGCCGCCCCGGGAACGCAGGTTGACGCTGCGACCGCCGTCGGCGAACCCTTCGATCCGCAGCGGTTCCATCCGGCCCGGATGAACCTCGCCCAGGATGTCCATCCGGCCACCGCCGGCGTGCAGGTCCCCCAGCGAGCGGTCCCCGGCAGAGGTCACCTGCGTCCGGGCACCGAGGGCCTCGACCAGTCCCCCCAGCGTGACGCCGCCGGCGCCGTCAGCCCGGCCGGCCACGTCGTCGAGAAACGCCTGCAGATCCTGGGAGGGCACGAGGCCGTCGGCCAGCAGCGGCGCCAGGTCGACGTCCACCACGGTGACGAAGACGTTCGTGTCGTGCCCGTCCGTCTCCACCTCCATCGCCGCGTCGGTCTCCTCGTCCAGGGCGACGGGACTCTCAACGACGATGGTCTCCGTCTCCTCGTCGACCGCCACCGGACTCTCGACGGCGTCCGTCCCCGTCTCCTCGTCGACGGCCACGGGGGGGTCGGTGGCGTCCGTCTCGTCTCCCTCGCCGCCCATGACGGGGAAGGGCGTCTGGCCGTGGGCGTCGCCGTCCACACCGGGAGGCAGCGGCGGCTGCTCACCCGGCTCACCCCAGCCGTCACCGGGAGGCGCCAGGACGATGGCGTCGTCTTCGTCGGTGGCGACGGGGCTGTCGATGGCGTCCATCACGTCCGCCTCGCCGCCCATGACGGGGAAGGGCGTCTGGCCGTGGGCGTCGCCGTCGACACCGGGAGGCAGCGGCGGCTGCTCACCCTGCTCACCCCAGCCGTCACGGGGGGGCGCCAGGACGATGGCACCGTCGTCGGACCCGGCCAGCGGGTCGGACGGGTCGGAGAAAGCGCCGCCAGCGCCGAGGTCGATGGGCGGCGGTGCGGGCGCTCCTTCCCCGGACTCGGCGAGGTCACCGTCGTTGCCCATGACGGGGAAGGGACTCTGGTCGCTGTCGCCATCGAGGCCCGGCGGTGGCGGCGGAGGCGGCGTCGCCTCGTCGTGGAAGCCACCCTCGGGGAGGGGCGGCTCCTCGGTCTCCCACGGCTGGTCGTGCGGCGCCTCGTCGAGGGGCGGCGGCGGGGGGTAGGCGTCGTCGAGGGCGGCCGCCTCGTCGGCGCCGTCGAGGCCGGCGTAGTCCGGCTCGAGGTCGGTGGTCTCGTCCATCATCGGGATTCCTTCCAATCTGGGTGGGTCACGTCCATCGTCGGCTCCTTGAAGTCTTGGCCAGGCGCTCTGCGCCTGGGCGGTCGTCTATTCCCAGCAGGCGAATGCGGTGTTGCAGTAGACCGTCAGGACGACCGTGGCCACCTCGGAGACCTCTCCGGTGGCGGTGTTCCGGAGCCGGTACTGGAAGGCATCCATGAACTCACCGTTGTGGTGCGGCGTGTATCCCCAGTAGTCGCCGTAGTCGTCGGAGACCCACTGGAGATCGCCGTGCTCGGGCTCGACCACCCACTCCACGTAGTCATAGTCACCAGAGTCGTTGTCCAGGACGGTCAACCGCGCCATGCACCACGACTCGGTCTCGTAGCACCACTCGACCGTGTAGTCCCAGCCGTCGTCTTCGGCATATGGCGGCATCGACACGGGGGTTGGGTCAGGGTCAGGGTCAGGGTCCGGAGCAGGGGCCGGGTCCGGAGCAGGGGCCGGGTCCGGGTCGGGGGTCGGGGCGGGGGTCGGTGTCGGGGTCGGCGTCGGCGTGGGAGTCGGTGTAGGAGCCGGCGTCGGCGTCGGCGTCGGGGTCGGCGTCGGAGTCGGAGTCGGAGTGGCTACCGGCTTCTGGAGCTTCGGTGTCACCGCGCCGCCCGGAGCGGGCGTCGAGGTCTGCTCCGTGGGCGGGGTTGGGGCGGGTGCTTGCACCGCCAGCGCGGGCGCCGCGGCCGGTAGCGTCGTCCCCGTCGTCCCCGTCGTCTCCGTGGTGGACCTGGAGAGTGCGGCCTCCTCGCCGCCTGCCAGGGCGAAGCTGGTGGCGGCAAGGGAGAGGACCAGGGCGGCGGCGGCGCCGGCGAGGACCTTGGCTCTGCGCTCGAGGAATCCGCTCTGCTGGCCTTCGGTCACGACGACCGTCGTGCAGGAGGTCCGGGTCTCGGGGGTTCCCTCCGCTGCGGTGGGCATGCCACCCTGCGGGGGCTCCTCCTCCCGGGAGGGCCGGTCGGCCGCCGCGATGGCCTCGGCCCACGCCGCCGGCGGGGCCGGCCGCACCGGCT
>JBOGFE010000121.1:0-7164 GCA_050741935.1 Acidimicrobiia bacterium
CCGTCTTCAGCGACGACTTCGCCGTCCACATGATGGGCGTGGAGGACGTGGCCGCCGGCCCGATGTGGAAGGACGCCTTCCCCGACGCCGGCCCGATGACCGCCCTCAACCGGGGCTGGGTGTGGCGTGACGGCGAGCTGGCCGGCCTCGAGTCGGCCGCCATCACCACCCGCTGGGACCGGGACTCCGGCTATCCCACCGGCCACCGCGTGCGGGTCACCGACACCAACGGCCGGGAGCACGCTCTGGAAGGGACCATCACCGCCGCCTGCAGCTGGCACACCTGGTCCAACGTCAACATGCTCATCGCCCTGGCCCGCTGGGAGTGCGAGGGCCGGACCGGCTGGGGCGACAGCCAGACCGCAGCCTGGTCCGACTTCGTCCACCGCTGCCTGTAGCGGTCAGGCCACCCGGCTCCGTCGGAGGCGTCGCGTCGGACATGATGACGCCGATGGACAGTCTCGAT
Organism: Acidimicrobiia bacterium; assembly: GCA_050741935.1. Lineage (GTDB taxonomy): Bacteria > Actinomycetota > Acidimicrobiia > IMCC26256 > BP-133 > CAWBJP01. The sequence goes on from JBOGFE010000121.1 coordinate 467, forward strand.
CGGGGCTTCTGGGACGAGCGGTGGTCCGAGGTGCTTCGTGAGCACGCGGCGCAGGTCGCACAGCGGCCCCCGAACGCCTACCTGACGGGATCGGTCGGCAGCCTCGCCCCGGGCCGTGCCCTCGACGCGGGCTGTGGCCACGGGTCAGAGGCCCTCTGGCTGGCGGGGCGCGGATGGCTGGTCACCGCGGTCGACTTCTCGGCGACGGTCCTCGCCCACGGCCGGTCGACAGCCGCGACCCTCGGGCCGGACATCGCCGAGCGCATCGATTGGGTCGAGGGCGACCTCGCGATCTGGACGCCGGAGGCCGGCCTCTACGACCTCGTCACCAGCCTGTATGTCCACGTGGCGGGTTCAGTGGAGGAAATGGTGTCGCGACTGGCGAGCGGGGTCGCGCCGGGCGGGACGCTGCTGCTGGTCGGCCACCTCCCGATCGACCCGATGACGGGCGCCGAGACACCCGCAGCCGGCCAGGTCCAGGTGACTGTCGAGGCGGCCGTCGCCGTCCTCGACCCTCAACGCTGGGAGATCCCCATCGCTGAGGACCGACCGAGAGCCGCAGCCGGCACGGGCTTCGACGCCGTGATCTGCGCACGACGCCGAATCTGATGGTGCCGGCGACGTAACGAGCTAAAGAGGGTCGGCGGGGTGCCTGTCCTCCGTGAGGTCGTCGTCGTCGACCTCGAGGTACCAGACGTCGGCACAGTCGCGGCAGCGATAGGTCACGATGTCTCCCGCCTGCCAGCCGAGCTCGGGAGGCTCGAAGGGCAGGCGGTAGCAGGTCCCGCCGCAGTCGACGCAGGTGATGGTGTCGGCGACCGCCACCCCTTCAGCGTGGCACCTGGGAGTGCGTTCGGGGTAAGCAAAGGCCATGACCACACTCGAGAACCGGCCGAACACCGCCCTCCTCGTCGTCGACGTGCAGAACGGCCTCGTCGGCGGGGCTCACGAGCGCGACGCGGTCGTCGCCGACGTCGGCACCCTGGTCGAGCGGGCCCGGCGGGAACGGGTCCCCGTCGTCTGGGTCCAGCACTCCGACCGGCTCGTCGTCGTCGGCGCCCAGACCGACGCCTGCATCCGCTCGACGCTCCACGGCGCCTTCGTCCGGGGCTACGACGCGACCCTGATCAGCGACGCCCACACCACGGAGGACCAGACGGCCCGGGGGGCGCCACCGCCCGACCAGGTCATCGCCCACACCAACCTGTACTGGACCTACCAGACGGCGCCGGGGCGGACGGCCGGGACGATCGAGACCAAGGACGTCGACTTCGCCGGCCCGTCCTGAAGCCGGGGCGGCTTACCATGCCGCCCATGAGCGACGAGTTCTCCCTGCGTGACCTCGCCGGGGCCCAATTCGAGTGGGTCGACTTCACCGGCGCCCGCTTCGACCACGTGAAGCTGGTCGACGTGACCATCCGGGCGGCGCGGGTCAGGGACGTCGAGATCAGTGGTGAGGTGGAGAGCCTGCGCGTGTACGGCATCGACGTCGTCCCGCTGATCGAGGCCGAGCTCGACCGGCGCCACCCCGAGCGGACCAGGCTGCGCCCGACCGACGCCGACGGCTACCGCCAGGCGTGGACGATCATCGAGGGGCTGTGGGCCGGGACGGTCGACCGGGCCCGGCAGCTCGACCCGGCGGTGCTGCACGAGCACGTCGACGGCGAGTGGTCGTTCATCGAGACGCTCCGGCACCTGGTCTTCGCCACCGACGCCTGGGTCTGCCGTGCGCTCCTCGGCGACCCGTCGCCCTGGGACCCGCTCGACCTGCCGTGGGACGAGATGCGTGACATGGAGGGGATCCCCCGCGACCGGGAGGCCCGACCCTCGCTCGACGAGGTGCTGGCCCTGCGCCACGACCGGATGGCGACCGTTCGCCGCGTCGTCGCCGACCTCACCGACGAGCAGCTCGCCGGGTCGACCGAGCCGGTGCCCGAGCCCGGCTTTCCCGACTCGGAGAGCTTCCCGGTGCGGGGGGTCCTGAACAACATCCTCAACGAGGAGTGGTGGCACCGGCAGTTCGCCGAGCGCGACCTCGACGCCCTCACGGCGGGGAAACCCGGGCGCCGGACGGAGGGCTGATCGGCTACCTTCGCCGCCATGGCGCCGGCTGGGTTCGACGACGATCCGCCCGAGCGCCCTGAGCGCCCGCCCGACGACTCGTCGTTGTTCGACGACCTCTTCGTCGCCGGTGCCCAGTACCGGGAGGAGACCGCCGCCGAGCGGGCGGCCCGGGCCGAAGCGGAGCGCCGGGAGCAGCGCCGGCAGCAGCAGCAGACCAAACGGCAGGCGAGAAAGCAGCGACTGACCTCCCGCCTCGGAGGGCGGCGCCGCATCCTCGCCTTCGCCCTCTTCGGCGCCGTCGTGCTCGTCATCTGGCGCCTCACGTCAGGCGACGACGCGTCAGAGGAGGCCAGGGGAGCGGACCGGCCTCCGGATGGCTTCCGGGTCACCTATGCCGTCCCGGCCGACGTGGAGCCCGATCCCGGCGCCATCGACGTCATCCGAGACGAGATCGCCATCAGCTCCGGGTGGCTGGAATCACAGACGGGCGGGCGGACCGTCCGCTTCGTGGAGGACGGCGGCCAGGTGGCGGTCGAACAGCGGCGGCTGTCCATCACCGCGGTGGAGCTGGCGGACCGGTCCGACGCCGCCGGCCTGGTGCGGGACGAGTTCCCCGATGGGGATGGCGATACGGACTTCATCCGGATCGTCTTCACCCCGGTGCAGTTCCGCGAGCAGGTGCGGTGCGGCGAGAGCTCGACGGAGCGGTTCATCGTGGTCTGGATCGGGTCGTGCGGGCCGGCTCCGTCCGCCACCAGCCGGGCGTTCGGGGACGGGACCACCGCCACCATCGCCCATGAGATCGTGCACGCTCTGGGGGCGGTGCAACCCTGCGCTCCGCACTACGGCCGCAACGGGCACGTGGTGGATGACCGGACCGACCTGATGTACGACGGGTCCGATCCCGTCCCCGACGCCGACCTCGTGCTCGATCCGGGCCACGACGACTACTACGAGCACGGCGACGACCAGTGCACGGACATCGCCGACCACCCGGCCTGGCTCCGATGAGCAACTGCCGGTGACCCCCCGCCCCCTGGCGGGGACGCCGGCTCAGTCCACGGCGCCCTGACTGGCGGCGGGATCTCCGGCCACGTAGCCGGGGGGGCAGGCGAACGTGCCGTCACCGCCGCCCGCCGGCCTGAAAGTGCCGTCCTCGTAGCGCAGGGGCACCACGCACAGGTTCACGGCGGCGTGGGGGCCAGGGTTGAAGCTGATGGGGACGATCAGCCCTCCCAGGGACTCGTTCCGGACGGCGTGGAGGGCGGCCACGATGTCGGCCGAGGTGGGCTGGGGCTTGGACCAGGCCGAGCCGAGGGTCTCCACCAGTTGGAGATGGGCCCAGGCAGACGAGCCGTAGCCGCCGATCTCACCCTCGGGGGAGTGGCGCTTCATGGCCGCCAGGTACGGGGCCAGCTTCGTTGACGTGGTGTAGGGCACGGTGGCCGACGCCGCCAGGGTGCCGTCGAGGTCGACACCCGACGACCGGAACCGGGCCGTGTTGATGTTGTGGGTGGCGGAGAAGACCGGCTTCCAGCTCTGGCGCTGGGCCGAGCTGATGACGCGGGTCATGGACTGGGCGTCCATGACCGCCACCACCACCTCGGCGCCGGCGTTGCGGGCCGCGATCACCTCGGCGGTGAAATCGGGCTGCACGATGGAGATCTGGGCACTGTGGACGACGGACAGACCCACCCGCGGGGCCAGCTCCCGGACCCGGTCGAACTGGTTGGTGCAGGTGGACGCTTCCCGGCAGTAGAGCACCGACAGCTTCTTCTTGTCGGTCTGGGCGCTCACGGTGAGGAGGTAGGACCAGGCGATGCCGTGGTCGGCTCCCAGGGTGGGATTGAAGATCACTGGGCTGTGGTCCTCGACGGCGCTGCCTCCGGTGGCGCCGATGACCGGAATCCCTCTGGATTCCAGGTAGGGCGCCACCGCGTCCATCGTCGTCACGCTGTAGGTGGCCACGAAGGCCACCACTCCGTCGACCTCGACCATGCGGCGCACCACCGACAGGGCCCGGGAGGGATCGGCCCCGTCGTCGCCAAAGATCACCCGCACCGGGTGGCCCCCGAGGCCGCCCCGGGCACTGACCTCGGCCGCCCAGGCCCGGACGGCCGGGGGGATGGCGGCAACCTGGGCGCCGATGGGCCCCGAACCGGTACCGAAGGAGCCGAGGACCAGTTCCTGCTGGGCGCCGCCGGGGGCGGTGGGAGCCTGCACCCCGGCCGGCTGGCCCGGGGCGACAGATCCGCCGGTCGCCGCCGCCGCGGTGGAGCCCGGGCGACCCGGACCTGCGACCGCGCCCGTGGTCGGGCTCTGGACTGTCGCTGCCGCACCGGTCGCTGTCCGGGGCGTTCCCGGCGTGGAGATCCCGGCGCCGGCTGACCCCGCCGGCGACACCCCGACGAGGCCGGCCGCGGCCTCGGTCGGGAGAGCGCCACCCGACGGCTCCGAGCCGACGGGCGCCGATGCGGCGTCGACGGCGACGGCCGGGGACGTGGCGCTGATGGCTCCGAGGCTGGCGGCCAGGCGGTCGTGGCTGACCCGGGATCCGCAGGCGCCGAGCACCAGAAGGCCGGCGAGGGCGGCACTCAGGTTCCGCAGGCGGCTCATGCCACTCCGGCGGTGGTCGTCCGGCGCTCGTCGCGGGCCCGTCCGTTGCCGCTGCTGGTCGCGGCCGCAGCCGCCGGGGCCTCGTCGGTCACGGCCAGGCCGACGACGTAGACGAGGAGGGCGGCCATGGCCACGGTGACGAGGGCCACGGCGTGGGTGACGGCCAGCGAGGACGTGGAGTTCAGCGCCGCCCACATGGGCCAGCCGGGCACGGCGTTGGCCAGGACGTGGGCCCCGGGGATGACGGCGATGGCCAGCGCCGGGTGCCAACCCCGCTTCCGGCCGAGCTTGTGGATCACCGCCGCGGCCACGATGGGGCTGGCGGCGTTGAGGGACTGGAACCAGATGGGCAGCCCGGCGATCTCGAAGGGCTGGGGGCCGTAGTAGGCGTAGACCCCGGCGGCGATGGCGGGGATCTCCATGGCCACGTTGGTGAGGACGTAGACGCCGTAGAGGGTGAAGAGGCGCTTCATGGTCATGCCCTTGCGCATGAGCCACAGGGTGAGCAGCGCCTGGCCGCCCAGGTACCAGACGAAGCAGGGGAGGATGAACCAGGGAGTGGCCCGGCCGTAGAGCCGCAGCATGGTCCACTGGCCCTCGGGGGCGAAGAACACCAGGCCGAGATGGTCCACCAGCGGCTCCAGCAGCGAGGCGACCGCTCCGCCGACCATGGCCGAGGCGACCAGCGCCCGCTCCCCCGGCATCCAGCGGCGGAGCGCCAACCAGGCCGCGACGACGATGGGGATCACGTTCACGTAGGTCATGAACGGCTGCCAGAAGCTGTTCATGACCATCCCGTCGGGGGGGAAGTGGATCGGCGCGAGCGCGACGAGGGACGGCATCGGTGGTACCTCCGGGTTGCGGGTGGTGGACGGCTAGCCGAGGACGGACAAGACCTCGCGGGCGGCGCGCTCGCCGCCGGCGGTGGCGGTGTTGAGGTTGGAGCAGGAGAAGTAGTCGCCGGCCAGGGCGATACGGCCCCGGGGCCGGACCTTGTGGAAGTCGCCCAACTTCCGGTAGAGGCCGGGGTGGGAGTAGACGATGACCGGGTACCAGCGGTTGACCCGGGCGAACTCGACGTCGTCGGCCACGCCGGGGATGACCTGGTCGGCGGCGGCGACCGTCCGCTCGATGACGGTGGCGTCGTCGAGGTCCATCAGCTCCTCGGACCAGTCGGACATGGTGTACAGGCCGAGGGCACCCTTGCCTTCCGGCACCCGGCCGGGCGCCTTGTTGTGCTCCAGGGTGATGCCGAAGAGGCCCTCGTGAGTGGGGCGGGGCACCTGGACCACGAAGGCGGGCACACCCGGCGGCGGCTTGGACAGGGCCACGTTCAGGTTGACGCTCGACGTGTAGCGCAGCCGGCGCAGGTAGGCGGCGGCGTCGGGGTGGAGGCCGGGCATGATCTCGGGCACCTGGGTGCCCCAGAAGGCGAGCACGCAGCCGGCGCCGTCCTCCACCCGGGTCGTCCCCTGGGCTTCCTCCCAGGTGATGCGCACACCGTCGCCGGCCTCGACGACCTCCCGGACCCGGGCGCCGGTGCGGACGTCGAGCTTGCCCACCAGGTGGTTGACGTAGGTGGACATGCCGCCCCGGAAACCGAACAGCTTGGTGCCGATGACCTTGTTGATGGAGAAGAAGAAGTCGAGGACGGAGACCACGTCGCCCCGGGTGCCGAGCAGGCCCCGCAGGGTGGAGTCGACGACGTAGTCGTAGATCTCCCGGTTGAGGCGGCGCTCGCAGTACTCGGCGGCGGTCTCGGTGTCGTAGGCGGCGGCGGTGGAGAGGTCCTCGTAGTTGAGGAGCTTGGCGATCTTGAAGTTGTCGAGGGCCAGGCGGGTGGCCGCCGCCTTGGACCTCCACGACAGCAGCGGCGTCTTGATGGCGTCGGCGAAGAGGCGGGCCGAGTCGAGATAGTGGATGTCGCCGTCCCGGGCGAAGCCGACCACCGAGCCGCCGGGCTCGAGGTCGTTGGTGAGGCCGGCCTCGTCCACGATGCGCAGCACGTGCTCGTAGGC
>JBOGFE010000122.1:0-2997 GCA_050741935.1 Acidimicrobiia bacterium
CCCCCCAGGCCTCCGGCGCCGAGCCCGGCCGCTCCGGCCCCCAGGAGCTTGAGCATGGTCCTGCGGTCGACTCCACCCGCTCCGCCGACTCCACCCATCGCTCTCCCTTTGACGATACGCAGAATTACACTCTACAGATTTCTTGTATCAGGTCAATATGTTGTATCGGATCCTGTCGAGATCGGTCCCTGAGAGGAGCGTTACGCTCCGGGGCATGGGCGAGCCCGACATGTTCTCCGACGAGGCCGTGGTCCAGGGTCTCGAGGGCGCGTACAAGACCGAGGACGCCGCCCGCCGGCGCCGGGCGGTGCTCGAGGCGTTGGCGCTGGAGCCGGGCGAGCGGGTGCTGGACATCGGCACCGGACCCGGGTTCGTGGCCGTGGAGATGGCCGACGTGGTCGGGCCGGCCGGGGCGGTGCTGGCCATCGACACCGCCGAGGGGATGCTGGCGCTGGCCGCCCGGCGCCTGGCCGACCGGCCCTGGGTGGTGGTGCAGGCCGGCGACGCCACCAAGCTGCCGGCCGAAGACGCCACCTTCGACGCCGCCGTCTCGGTCCAGGTCTACGAGTTCATCGCCGACGTGGCCGTCCCCGTGGGCGAGATGACCCGGGTGCTGCGCCCGGGGGGGCGGGGCGTCATCGTGTCCACCGACTGGACCTCGATCGCCTGGAACGCCGCCGACGAGGCCCGCCGGGACCGGATCCTGGCCGCCTTCAGCGAGCACTGCCCCCACCAGGACCTCCCCCGCCGGCTGGCGCCCGTCATCCGGGCCGCCGGGCTCGAGCTCACCGGTCAGCGGGTCGTCCCCCAGCTCAACCTCGCCTTCGACGCCAGCTGCCTCAGCTACCACCTGGGGCCGCTCATCGCCGGCTTCGCCCTCGGCCGCCAGGGCGTGACCGACGAGGACGCCGCCGGCTGGCTCCTGGATCTCGGCACGCTGGCCGACGAGGGCCGCTACTTCTTCGAGCTGAACCAGTACCTCTTCGCCGTCCGCCGGCCCGGTTGACTCAGCCCGCCACCAGCCGCCGGTAGGCACCGGAGGCGCGGGCGATCAGCGTGGCCGTGATGCCGAGGATCCCGGCCACGGTGAAGACGAGGGCGATGCCCCGCTCGGGCCCGGTCCCGAACCAGCCGCCGATCCAGTCCGCACCCCGGCCGTCGGTCATGAAGGGCATGACGAAGACCTCGGCCAAGGGGCCGATGAAGAAGGCGGTGAGGGGCGAGGCGGCGTTCTCCACCATCTGGGCGAAGCCGAACACCCGGCCCTGGCGCTCGAAGGGGATGGAGCGCTGGAGCACGGTCTGCTCGGCCGCCTCGATGACGGGCATGAGCAGGAGCCAGATGAAGGTGCCGATGACGAGGGGGACGATGGACGCCTTCAGGGTGAACGTGGCGCAGATGATCCAGTTGATCAGGTTGCCCACCATGATGATCCGCACCGGCGCGGGGCCGAGCCCGAGGCGGGCGACGATGAGGCCGCCGGCGATCATGGCCAGGCTGATGAAGCCCCACAGCAGCCCCCAGTTCTCGACCGAGACGAGCGACAGGCCGTAGGCGTCCATGAGGGCCAGGAAGACGCCCAGCAGCAGGTTGTTGAAGGCGGCCAGCCCGATGAGCATGCTCAGGCCGGGCACGCCCCGGATGGCTTCGACGGCGCCACGGATGTCGACCCGGGGCCCCACCTGGTCCTCGGTCGCGGCCGGTTCGGGCTCGGCGAAGCGGATGGCCAGGAGGTGGACGAGGGAGGCCACGGTGAGGGCCAGCGAGCCGTACAGGGCCCACCCCATCCCCAACCGGCCGATGACCAGCCCGGAGAAGACCGAGGTGATGGCGAAGGCGACCCCGGTGATGGTGCCCACCAGCCCGTTGGCCCGGTCGCGGCGCTCGTCGGGCACGAGCAGGGTGACGCAGGTCGACAGGGCGATGCCCCGCATCTGGCCGGCCACCGAGCCCACCAGGGTGAGTGCCACCAGCAACCAGAACGCCGGGTTGCGCAGCGACAGCAGGTTGGCGGCGTCGACGGCCAGGAACACCGCCGTGGCGGCCACGAAGCACCCGGTGGAGAACAGGGTGGCTACCACCATGGCGGCGTGCTTGCGGTGGTGGTCGACGAACGTCCCGTAGGCCGGGGCCAGCAGGGCGTAGGAGATGCTGAAGGCGCCGCCGATGACCCCGGTGGCCACCACCGAGCGGGTCTCCAGGTACACCCAGAAGGTGAGGGCGAACCACAGGAACGAGCTCGTCACCCCGGAGATGAGCGTGTTGAGCAGCAGACGGCGGAACGTGCGCTCGTCACCGGACGGCCCGCCGGCGGCGGCTCTGGCTTCCAAGGCTTCCACGGGACGCGACATCGTTCCGGTGAGTATGCCGGGGTCACCGGCGCGCCGTCCCGAGAATTCCAGGTGATAGCGATCGATATGGGTAGACCACATCGATCGCGACCGCCTTGAGAGAACTCAGTCCGGCAGCAGGGGCACGGCCAGGCCGGGGTCGCGCCCGAGCAGCACGCCTCGGGTGACGGCGGCCGATCCGAACCGGTCCCGCACCCCGTCGACGGCGGCGTCGAGGGCCACGTCGACCACCGCGCCCCGGCCACGGTCGAAGGGCAGCGCCAGCTGGATGGCGCCGGCCGGGTCGAAGTTCCCGACTGCCACCCCGACGAGGGTGATGCCCCGCTCGCCGACCAGGGGCCAGGACCCGGCCAGCAGCTCCCGGGCGGTGGCCAGGATGGCGTCGGTGCCGGCCGTGGCCTGGGGCAGGGTGTGGGAGCGGGTGGCCCGGGTGAAGTCGCCGAAGCGCAGCCGCAGCATGACGGTCCGGCCCGCCCTGCCCGCCGCCCGCATCCGGCGCGTCACCCGGTCGACCAGGCCGGTCAGGACGGCGTCGACGTCGGCCCGGGTGCCGGCCGAGCGGCCCAGGGCGCACTGCGCCCCCATCGACTTGCGGCGCCGGCCCACCACCACCGGCCGGGGGTCGTGGTTGTGGGCCAGGGTGTGG
>JBOGFE010000123.1:0-6117 GCA_050741935.1 Acidimicrobiia bacterium
CGTCGTGGCCGCCGACCCGGCGCTCGCCCCCGACGACGCCGGCGTCGTCGAGTTCCCCGTTATCGGCGGGTCGCCACCCTCGGCGGTGGTGGGGGGCGAGGTCGCCGTCGTGCTCAGCACCTCGCCCGGCGCCGGGGCCCTGGTCGAGTTCCTGGCCACCCCGGAGGCGGCCGGGGTGTGGGCGGCGCTGGGCGGGTTCACCTCGCCCAACCGCAACGTCGACGCCTCCACCTACAAGACCGACGGGCAGCGCCGCGCCGCGGCCGCCCTGGTGGGCGCCGAGGTGGTCCGCTACGACATGTCGGACTTCCAACCGGTGGCCTTCGGAGCCGCTCCCACCCAGGGCCTCTGGCCGCTGTTCGCCGAGTACCTGGCCGACACGTCCAAGGCGGCCGATGTGGCCCAGCGGATGGAGAAGACCGCCTCCGGAATCTTCGAACCCTGACCGGTGCCCCCGATGAGCCCCCGCCGCCGCCTGGCCGCCGTGCTCTTGGCGGTACTCCTCGCCGGGGCCGGGTGTGGGTCGGGCACCCCCTCCCCCGAGGGGCTGCCGGAGGTGCCCGGCAGCGAAGACCTCGCCGGGCAGCGGGTCGAGGTGGCGGCCGTGTGGTCGGGCGTCGAGTCCCGGCGGTTCCGGGTCGTGCTCGACCGGTTCGAGGAGGCCACCGGCGCCCGGGTGCGCTTCACCTCCGCCGGCGACGACCTGGCCACCGTCCTCGACAGCCGCCTGGCCGCCGGTCAGGCCCCCGAGGTGGCCGTCCTGCCCCAGCCCGGCCTGCTCGCCGCCCTGGCCCGCCGGGGCGCCCTGCAGCCCCTCCCGGCCGCCGCCGTGGCCCTCGTGGAGACCCACTACGACCCGCTGTGGCGGGACCTCGCCCAGCACGACGGGCGCCTCTACGGGGTCTGGTTCAAGGCCTCGAACAAGTCGACCGTCTGGTTCAACCGGGCCGTCCTGGCCCGGGCCGGCGTCGCCCCGCCCGCCACCTGGGACGGCTTCCAGGCGGCCGCCGCCGCCCTCCACGGCCAGGGCATCGTCCCCCTGTCGGTGGGCGGTGCCGACGGATGGACCCTCACCGACTGGTTCGAGAACGTCTACCTCCGGACCGCCGGGCCTGACGCCTACCGCCGCCTGGCCGCCCACCAGATGCCCTGGACGGACCCCACGGTCCGCCAGGCGCTGCACACCCTGGCCCAGGTACTGGGGCGTCCGGAGTGGCTGCGGGGCGGCACCCGGGGAGCCCTCGAGGCCGGCTTCGCCGACTCGGTGAGCCGCGTCTTCGCCGACCCGCCCGAGGCGGCCATGGTCTTCGAGGGCGACTTCGTGGCCTCGGTGGTGGCGGCCGGGACGGACGCCGAACCCGCCCGGGTGGCGGACTTCTTCGATTTCCCCGCCATCGGCCCGTCGCCGCCGGCGGTGGTGGCCGGAGGCGGCGACGTGGCCGTGCTCCTCTCGGACACGCCCGCCGCCCGAGCCCTCGTCACGTTCCTGGCCACCCCCGGGGCGGGCGAGGTGTGGGCCGCTCTGGGCGGGTTCAGCTCCCCCAACCGGGGTGTCGACCTGTCCGTGTATCCGGACGACGTGGCCCGCCGGGCGGCCCGGGCCCTGGTGGAGGCGGATGTCGTCTTCGACCTGTCCGATCTCCAGCCGCCCGCCTTCGGTGGCACCCCCGGTCAAGGGCTGTGGAAGCTCCTCCAGGAGTTCGTGGCCGACCCGGGCGCCATCGACCACCTCACGGCTGAGATCGAGACGGCCGCCATCGCCGCCTATGCCTCCGCTCCCGGGAGCCTGAAATGATGAGCGGGTGAACCTGAAGCTGGAGGCGGCCAGGAGCGCGCTCATCGAGCGGGCCGCGGTCCACGCCCGGGCCCGCCTCGGTCCTCCCCAGGCGGAGATGGTCGTCGCCCTCCTGCACCGCTACTGGGAACGGGTGGCGCCCGAGGACCTCGTGGGCCGGGACCCGGTCGACGTCTACGGGGCCGCGCTGGCCCATCTCCACCTGGCCGAGAAGCGGGCTCTGGGCACGCCCCGGGTCCGGGTCCACACCCCGGTGTTCGAGGAGCACGGCTGGGCCTCGCCCCACTCGGTCGTCGAGGTCATCACCGACGACATGCCCTTCCTGGTCGACTCGGTCTCCATTGAGCTCTCCCGCCAGGGGGTCGGCCTGCACCTCGTGGTGCACCCCGTCATCCCCGTGAACCGCGACGGCGACGGGCGCCTGGCCGGCATCGGGGGGGACGGCGCCATCCCCGAGGCCTTCCTGCACCTGGAGATCGACCGCCAGCCGAGCCCGGCCCGCATGGCCGAGCTGCGCGACGGGCTGGTGCGGGTCCTGGACGACGTGCGCGCCGCGGTGGAGGACTGGCCGGCCATGCGCTCCCGGGCCCTGGCCGTGGCGGCGGAGTTCCAGGAGCGCCCGCCGCCGGTCGACCCCGACGTCGTATCCGAAGCCGTGGGACTGCTGCGCTTCCTGGCCGACGACCACTACGTGTTCCTCGGCTTCCGCGACTACGACCTCACCTCCCGGGATGGCGAGACGGTGCTCGAGGCGGTGCCCGGCTCGGGCCTCGGGATCCTCCGGGAATCCGAGCGGGCCCCGTCGCAGAGCTTCTCCCGGGTGCCGACCTACCTGCGGGACCGGGCCCGCATGCCCGACCACCCCGTCATACTCACCCGCTCCAGCTCCCGCTCCACCGTCCACCGCCCCGGCGCCCTCGACTACGTCGGGGTCGTCCGCTACGACCCCGCCGGCACGGTCCTGGGGGAGCGGCGGTTCCTCGGTCTGTACACCTCGGCCCTGCAGAAGACGCCGGCGGAGCAGATCCCCGTCATGCGCCGGACGGTGCAGGCGGTGGTGGACAAGGCGGGATTCGCCGCCACCTCCCACAACGGCAAGGCGCTGGTCGAGATCCTCGAGAGCTACCCCCGCCATGAGCTCTTCGAGGTCACCGCCGACGAGCTCTACGACACCGCCCTCGGCATCCTCGCCCTCCAGGAGCGCCAGCGGGTACGGCTCTTCGCCCGGCGGGACCGCTTCGGCCGCTACTGGTCGTGTCTCGTCTACGTCCCCCTCGACCGCTACACCCAGGCCGTCCGCAGCCGGGTGACCGACATCCTCATGTCCGCCTTCTCGGGGTCGGGGTTCGAGTACCACGCCCAGGTGGGGGAGTCGGTCCTGGCCCGGCTGCACTTCGTCGTCCACACCGACGCGTCGACGTCCGGTTCGAGCGCCCTTCCCCCGCCCGACCTGGACATGGTCGAGGAGCAGGTGGCCCAGGCGGCCCGCTCCTGGGCCGACGACCTCACCGAGGCCGCGCTGGAGCATCACGGCGAGGAGCGGGGCGTCCCGCTGCTGGGCCGCTACGCCCAGGCCTTCCCCGCCGCCTATCGGGCCGATTTCCCGGCCCGGGCGGCCGTCGCCGACATCGACCGGATCGAGTCGCTGGGCGCCGGCGCCGACCTCGCCCTGTCGCTCACCCATCCCTTGGAGGAGGCCGGCGGCCTGCTGCGGTTCAAGCTCTTCCAGGCGGCCCGTCCCGTTCCCCTCTCCGACGTCCTTCCCGCCCTCGAGAACATGGGTGTCCGGGTCATCGACCAGCGGCCCTACGAGGTGCGCCCCCGGGACGGGGCCACGGTGTGGATCCACGACTTCGGCCTCGCTCCCGGGGTCGGGGGGGTCCCGGGTTCGGGCCAGGCGGACGTGGACGGCGACGGGATGCGGGAGAACTTCAGTGCCGCCTTTGCCGCCGTCTGGCGGGGGGAGGCGGAGAGCGACCGGTTCAACCGCCTCGTGCTCGGCGCCGGCCTCACCTGGCGGGAGGTGGCCCTGCTCCGGGCCTACGCCCGGTACCAGCGCCAGGCGGGGAGCACCTTCTCGCAGTCCTACGTGGCCGACGCCCTGGTGGCCAACGCCCACGTCGCCCGACTGCTCGTCGACCTGTTCCACGCCCGCTTCGACCCCGACCGCCAACCCGACCCGGCCGATGAAGCCAGCGTGCTGACCAAGCGCCTGGAGGAGGCCATCGACGCCGTGGCCAGCCTCGACCAGGACCGCATCCTGCGCTCGTTCCTGACCCTGGTGCAGGCCACGCTGCGGACCAACTGGTTCTGTGACCGGCAGCACCTGTCGCTCAAGCTGGATCCCACCGCCATCCCCGACCTGCCGCTGCCGAGGCCCCGGTTCGAGATCTTCGTGTGCTCGCCCCGGGTCGAGGGCGTCCACCTGCGGGGCGGCCGGGTGGCCCGGGGCGGGATCCGCTGGTCGGACCGCCGCGAGGACTTCCGCACCGAGATCCTCGGACTCATGAAGGCGCAGATGGTCAAGAACGCCGTCATCGTCCCGGTGGGGGCCAAGGGCGGCTTCGTCGTGAAGCGACCCGGGGCTCGGGGTGTCCCCGGCGACACAGCCGACGACGTGGCCGAGTGCTACCGGATCTTCGTGTCCGGCCTCCTCGACGTGACCGACAACATCGTCGGCGGCGACGTCGTCACTCCCGAGCGGGTCGTGGCCCACGACGGCGACGACCCCTACCTGGTCGTGGCGGCGGACAAGGGCACCGCCAGCTTCTCCGACCTGGCCAACACCATCGCCGCCGAGCACCGCTTCTGGCTGGGCGACGCCTTCGCCTCCGGTGGGTCGACGGGCTACGACCACAAGCAGATGGGGATCACCGCCCGGGGGGCGTGGGAGTCGGTCAAGCGCCACTTCCGGGAGCTGGGCATCGACGTGGAGGCCAGCCCCGTCACCGCCGTGGGCATCGGCGACATGTCGGGCGACGTGTTCGGCAACGGCATGCTCCTCTCCGACCAGCTCCGGCTGGTGGCCGCCTTCGACCACCGCCACGTCTTCCTCGACCCCGACCCCGACCCGGCGGCCGCCTTCGCCGAGCGCCGGCGGCTGTTCAACCTGCCCCGGTCGACCTGGGCCGACTACAGCCCCGACCTCATCTCCGAAGGGGGCGGCGTCTTCCCCCGGACGGCCAAGTCGATCCCGCTCTCGCCCCGGGTGCGGGACGCCCTGGGTGTCGGAGCCGAATCCCTCACCCCGGCCGGGGTGGTGAAGGCCATCCTGTGTGCCCCCGTCGACCTGCTCTGGAACGGCGGGATCGGCACCTACGTGAAGGCCGGCGCCGAGACCCACGGCGACGCCGGTGACAAGGCCAACGACGCCGTGCGGGTCGACGCCGCCCACCTGCGGGCCCGGGTGGTGGCCGAAGGCGGCAACCTCGGGTTCACCCAACGGGGCCGGGTCGAGTACGCCCTGGCCGGCGGGCGGATCCACACCGACGCCATCGACAACTCCGCCGGAGTCGACTGCTCGGACCACGAGGTCAACATCAAGGTCCTCCTCGACACCGTGGTGGCCGACGGGGAGATGACCGGCAAGCAGCGGGACCGCCTCCTCCACGAGATGGAGGCCGACGTGGCCGCCATGGTGCTGGCCGACAACTACGACCAGACCGCCGCCCTGGCCAACGCCCTCCTCCAGTCCGGCCCCATGGTCGACGTGCACGCCCGCTACCTGGGCCGCCTGGAGGCGGACGGCAAGCTCGACCGGGACCTCGAGTTCCTCCCCTCCGACGAGGTGCTGGCCCAGCGCCGGAGCAACGGGGCCGG
Source organism: Acidimicrobiia bacterium (assembly GCA_050741935.1). GTDB lineage: Bacteria > Actinomycetota > Acidimicrobiia > IMCC26256 > BP-133 > CAWBJP01. The sequence continues at coordinate 5,615 of JBOGFE010000123.1, forward strand.
GCTGGTGGCCCCCGAGTTCGCCGTGCTGTTGGCCTACACCAAGATCGACGTCGCCTCCCAGCTGCTGTCCTCGGACGTGGCCGAGGACCCGTGGCTGGGCCGGGAGCTCGTCGCCTACTTCCCACGCCAGCTCTCGGGCGAGGCCTTCGCCGGCGCCATGCGCCGCCACCCGCTGCGCCGGGAGATCGTCGCCTCCCGGGTGACCAACCGGCTCGTCGACCGGGCCGGGACCAGCTTCGTCTACCGGCTGAACGAGGAGACCGGCGCCTCGGTGCCCGACCTGGCCCGGGCCCATGCCGCGGCCCGGGAGATCTTCGCCCTGGAGGAGCTGTGGGCCGCCATCGAGGCGCTGGACAACCAGGTGGAGGCGGCCACGCAGCGCTCGATGGTGCTGGCCGCCCGCGGGCTGGCCGAACGGGGCACGCGCTGGCTGTTGCGGCACCGGTCCCGGCCCCTCGACGTGGCCGGCGCCATCGGTGAGTTCGCCGCCGGGGCGGCGGCGG
>JBOGFE010000124.1:0-13925 GCA_050741935.1 Acidimicrobiia bacterium
AGCTTGGCCAGGTACTCCTGCGACGGCTGGTCCAGCCGGGGCCGGCCCCGACGCCGGGGTGCAGCAACCTCCGCCATCCAACTCCCTCATTTATTTCGATCGACGCATCCGTCGAAGAAATTACGCCCGGAGGCCGGCCGGCGTCAACAGCCTGTTCGCCAGCGCCGTTTGCGGCTGCCCGTGGCCGGGGAGATCGAGTTCCTGCTTGTCCTACCGCTCGAGAACCTGAACCTGCGGTGGATATTCGTTCATGATGTACAGCTTCTCGTTCGGGCCGATGATCAGCAGTGGAGAGGCGAGGGCTACCTCAAGGGCGGGTCCATCGGGAGTGGCGGCATCGTTGTACTCCCCACTCCCGGCAACCACCGTCGCCATGCCTGACGCGTCGATTCGAAAGACCCGATCATCGGACACGAAGTAGAGCGAGCCCGAGTCGGCGTCGGGGGCGAACGAGACGTCCCCGTCGTCGGGGATCGGGACCCCGGTCCCCGTGCCTGCGATGGCATGCGCTTTCAGATCGCGTCCTAGTCGAAAGATGCGCCTGCCGTCGAAGAAGAAGAGGTCACCTATTCTCTCATTGAGAGCCACGGCGTAGAAGCCTCCGAAAGCCGCTGCCCCTTCTCCGACCACCTCGACATCCTGATACTCGGGGGTGGGCCGATCCTCCCCTGTCTCCCTGCTCTCTCGACTGTTCTCATCCTCGACAAGGACATGCAGGACTCCCTGGTTGTCTAGACGCACGATGTAGCTGCCGGTCGCCAGGTAGACGTCACCCGACTCCGAGTCGAATGCCATGGCCTCCCCATTGCCGACGTCAAATATCCCGGGACGAGGGTCTCCAGCCCCGTCGCCGGTATAGCCCAGGACTCGCGGGGTGCCCTTTGCATCGAACAACCGTGACCAACTCCATGATGTCGTCGTAGACATAGATCGCCCCGGTGCTCTTCACGGCGACATCGCTGGGGTAGAAATCCTCAAAACCCGGTGTGCCCTCCTTGGCGATCAAACGAGGGTTACCCCCATCCGGCGGCACCACCAGCAACGAGCTGCGGGTGTCCCTCGTGGAACCCGGGTCCGGGGGAACAGTCTCCGCCACGAGCGCATAGATCGACCCGTCGGAACCGACGTCGGCGGCAAAGAGCGTGGGATCCAGTAGCCCTTCGAGGCCCGGTCCGAGGATCGTCCGCAACATGCCAGCACCACCCGCCTCATTTGAGGACGCCCCGTCCGTGGCCGCACTCCCGCCTTCCGTCGTCGACTGCGTCTGCGCCTGTTGATCCGCGCCGCAGCCAACCGCGAGCACAGCCACGACGGCAACTGCCATAACCCATCGCTTCCTCATGGGTCCGTCCGTTGTGATGCACGTGGCCAAGATGACGCTCGAGGCGAGAAGCCCAGGCCTCAATGGCCATCAGCTCCCTTGCCGCTCTCTCCAACGAACTTCGGCGCCACGCCGAGCCGTTTTGATCTCGGCAATGACCTCCGAACTCATCACGACCCGTGCGCGCCAGACGTTGTATGCCAGCTTCTGCCGAGTCGACATCTCAGAATAGGGAACCAGTTGGCCATTCGCGGTGAAGAACAGAAAGGGCGTTACACCAACGGTGTCGCCACCAGCAGAACTCTCGGCGGCCTTACTCATCCCAGCGAGCAATTCAACCTGTGCACCCAACTTGCCGGCCGCAAGGGCACGAGCGATGACCTCATATTCGGCTGTGGCCATCGCCTCAAGACGAGCGTTGTTGTTATCTGCGCTATTTCCCGAATCATCTTCCCCTGAACAACCAAGGGTTGTCATAACAAGAAAACCAATCAGCAAACGAAGAAAGGTGAAGCTCGCTAGCCGTCGACCCCCGGTAGGGACACCAAAGTGCGATCTCATGTGTCCAAGTCTTCGATCTTCGATTCCCAGGCATCATCTACCACACCAAGAATTTCTCTTGCCGCGGGGAACTTGTGGACTTCGGTTTCAATCCAATGGTTGAATGCGTTTCGTTCCATACCATCCAACTCACCGTAGGAGATCAGATGACCATCTCCTTGAGGGGGCGCGGCATGGAAGAATCGAGGCACTTTCCCACCTGCACCTCCGTGAATGTCCATTGCGATCGCTTCCATGGCGGGGACCAATTCTGATGGGGTACCGAGTTGCCCGCTCTCGTAGAGAGTCTTCACCACAAGCGCTCTTGTGGCCAGACCTGCCTGTGATCGCAGACGGTTGATATCACCAACGGATCTATCCCAGGACGCGCCAGGAGCAAAAGCCTCCTTTACCGCCCCAGGAACGTCAATAACTGGACTCTTCAAGACATCCATCATCCTGCCACCCGGGAGGAAACTCACGACGGTGTCGATGACGGCTACGACTCGCTGATTTCTTGCCACGGCCTCGTCGTATTTGGTTTTTTCAGCGAACCCGACTGAGTTGGCGAGAAGTCCATTGAATTGCGCAAGCTCTATGGCCCAAGCTGGGTTGGGAGGATGAGTGACCATTCCCTTCTGGACCAAGCCGATCTGGTGCGCAGTCACCGCTTTCAGAAAGATCTCATGCGCCTGAAAATCCCTACTGAGGGCAGCGAAGAGCATGGTCATTTGTGGATCGCTCAAGATGATGCGATCTGGTCCTGCCGTTCCGACGACCCCGTCCGTTCGACCAAAACCTGCGGACTTGTCCGACCCCAGCGCCGCTTGATGGAGGTCGTCGACATGGTGCTTCGCAAGTATCGCCGCCATACCACGCAAGGCATCCGCCACTTCGGGACGGCCACGGGGCAGGCCGTGAGAAGGATGCTCGTCCTCGGGGTGGGGAGGCGTAAGAGCATGGACCATACGGAGCAGGAGCATGTTTGCCTCTTCCGCCTTATCCGCAGCATGTAGTTCGTCGTTAGCCGCCGCCAACACGGCGCCCAGGGCCGCGCCCTTGTCGTCATACGATCCGTGGTCCATCAAGAGGTCGATTGCCGTCCTCACCACGACTGACTCTTCCCCTGGACGGTGGACCTTGAGGGGCTTGCGTCCGAAGTCCATCTGGACTGCGGCTCGAGCCGCCTCCGAGTTGCGTGACAAGGCGTCCAGGATCGGCACCATTGGGTCCAACTCGAGGCCGCGCCCGTTGAGCCCGCCCAGGGCGTAGCTCTCCTTGTAATACCTGTTGCTGGCGTTGAGGTTCTGGTCGACGATCCGATCGACGACGCCGTTCTGGAACGCCTCGAGAAGGAAGTCGGTGCTGAACACCAAGCCATCCGGCGACATGAGCCAGGAGAGCGCAACAAGGTCGTCGTCCCGGGCGACGTTCTTTACCGTGTCCCTGGCCGAAGCGTCGGCCGAGTGGGTCGCCGTGGCCAGTACCGCGGAGAACGAGTAGAGGATGCCTTTCACATTCTCGGGGTCCTCCTTCATCCACTTCTTGTTCTGCCGGTAGTGCTCGTGGTAGGCGCCGCTGGTGCTGCCGGTCATGGCCCGCTGGAACTCCCAGAACTGCAGGGTCCGGGGCACCTCGACCAGGTTCTCGGCGCCGAAGCGCCTGACGAAGACGGCGGCGAAGTCGGGATCGGAGGCGTACTTGGCCACCTCGCGGGAGAGCTTCTCGAGCTTGCCCGGGTCGTCGATGTAATCGTCGGGCTTCGACCCCTTCTTGCCGAGCAGCTCCTCGACCTTCGCGTCGGCGGCCGCCTTCGAGGGGAAGCGGTGGGCCGGAAGGGGGACGACGTTGTCGAGGCTGATGAGGGGAAGCCGGTCGACGGCCTGGATGGCGGCGATGGCGTTGGCTCGGATGGTCAGGTCGGTGGCGCTCTCCTCCAGCCAGGTGGCGAAGTCGTTCAGCGCCGTGAGGTAGGGCGCCGGCTCGGTGGGGCGGACCCGGGCCAGGTCCGCGTTCACGGTCCTGGCGGAATCCCGGACCAGGGTGGCAGCGCCGATGCAGCGCTGCGCCAGGTCGAGGACCTTGTCCGGGTCCAGGCCCGAGAAGGCCGGCTCGGGGCTCACAGCGCCGGCTTCGCCGAGCCGGACGTAGGCGGTGACGGCATGGGGACGGACGCGGCCCTGGTGGCCTCCTCCAACCCGGCCAGCTCCGCCTCGAGCTGCCTGAGCAGGCCCATCAGATCCGTGTCGATGATCTGGTTGACCAGATGATTCATCCGCCCGTTCAGGTCGGCGGTCCAGCGCTCGGCGAACGGGCCGCCCCAGACGTCGGGGCGGTGGGCGAGACGGGCCACCTCGAGCAGGTCACCGCCGGATCCGGGATGGAGTCGCTGGATCTGCGACCGGAGGCGGGTGATCACCTCCCGGTAGACGTTCGGGTCCTCCATCACTCTCTCCTCGCCGTCGCCCCTCCATTCTGCTCACTGAGCGGCGCCGCTCCAGGGCCATTTTCTTCCTTTGCGGGACCCGGGGGCCACCGTACCGTCGATTGCGTCACCACCCGATGACGCTCCGTCGTCAGGAATTCCCGGTGACCGTCCCGAAGCGCTCCGGTACCATCGGCTGCCGTCGGCGTGGGGTGCGCAGCGCCTTCCCCCGATGCACGCTGACCGAGACGCACGACCTCGGGGAAGACGAGGAGGCCTGGCCATGAGCATGACCGGTGGCGCCGTTGGTGCGAACATCCCCCAGATGCAGGCCCTGGAACAGCGCATGCAGCAGGAGAGCGTGGCCGTCCAGGAGCTGATGTCGCGGATCGACAACGCCCTGCGCACCACGGTCTGGGAAGGCGCGGCTGCCATCCGCTTCCGGGAGGAGTGGGACACGCAGTTCAAGAAGGCGCTGACGACGCTCTCCCAGGCCCTGGACCAGAACGCGGTCTCCGTCCACAACACCTGGCAGGCGATCCAGACGGCGACGGGCGGTTAGCACGCCCGCACCCCACGTCGAGCGACGGAGCAGCCGATGAACGTCGCTGTCGTCATCGACGGGGTTGAGCGGGAGCTCAACCTTGATTTCAACCCGGACCAGGGAACGGTCGGCGAGCTGGTCGCCGCCCTGGGCGTCACCGGAAACAGCGACTGGGGCCTCGTGGTGGACGGGCGCTTCGTGGCGCCGTCGACCCTGCTGTCGGACAGCGGCCTCCGCCAGGGTTCCGTGCTCGAGCCGGGGCTGGCACCGCCGCCCTCGGATGCAGCCCCACCCGTGGCCGAGGTCCGGCTGACGGGAGGCCTCGAAGCGGGCAGGACCGTGCCCCTCCACCCCGGCGTCCACCGCTTCGGGCGGGACCCGGCCTCCGATATCGCCGTCGACGCCGCCTCCGTCTCGGCCACCCACGCCACCATCGACGTCAAGGCCGACGGCAGCGTGATCGTCGACGACGCCGACTCCAAGAACGGCACGGCCATCGAGGGCTACGTCTACACCGACCCGATCCTGGTGGAGCCGGGCCAGGTGGTGCAGACGGGCGCGGTCCAGTTCACCGTGGCCCGGCCCGACCGTTCCGATGTCCCCCTCCTCGGCCGGCCCCGGCGCAACGGCACGGTCACCTTCAACCGCCCGCCCCGGGCGCTGGACCGGGCCGCGCCCGTCCCCCTCGAACCTCCCGCCCCGCCCCGGGAGCCGGGCACGGGCATGCGCTTCCCGGTCCTGGCCATGCTGGCGCCGGTCATCTTCGGTCTCGGGATGGCGGTCTTCCTCGATCCCAGGCTCGCGGTCTTCGCCCTCCTCAGCCCGGTGATGATGGGGGCGAACTGGCTGGAGGACCGCCGGCGCATCAGGAGTGAGAAGCAGAAGGGCTCGGCCGAGTTCGCCGAGAACCTCAAGGCCTTCCGCCGCACCATCGTCGAGGCCCGTCTGGCCGAGGTGGCCCGCCGGCGCTCGGTCCTGCCCGACCCGGCCGAGGTGCTGCGCCGGGCCGCCGGCCCCAGCACCCGGTTGTGGGAGCGCCGCCCGGTCCATGACGACTTCCTGCGGGTCTCGTGCGGGACGGCCACCCAGGCGTGGACGCCGGCGCTCAACCCCACCGGGGCCGAACGGACCGGCGGAGTCGTCCAGGCGATCCAGGACCTGGGCTGGCTTCCCCTCGCCCCCTTGCAGGTCGATCTTTCGCCCAAGCGGACGCTGGGCCTGGTGGGAGAACGGGCTCCGGCCCTGGCCGCCGCCCGCAACATCATCTGCCAGGCCGCCGTGCACCACGGACCCGCCGACCTGCGCGTCGCCGTGCTCACCGATCCGGCCCGGGCGCCGGACTGGGACTGGGTCAAGTGGCTGCCCCACACCCACAGCCTGGACGAGGCCTCCGGCCGCCAGCTGCTGGCCTCGTCACCCGAAGACGTCGCCTTCGTCCTCGACGAGCTCCTCGCCTCCCGCCCCGGAGCCCCCACCCCGGGTGCTTCGCTCACCCCCGGCACGGAGTCGCCCCCCGGGCCCGTCACCCTGGTGGTCATCGACGCCGACGGGCTCACCGACGGCCGCAACGCCCCGGCCCGGGACCTGCTGAGCGGCGCCGGGCAACCGGCGGGCGGCCTGATCCTGGCGGCCGGCGTCGACCGGCTGCCGGCGCTGTGCACCGAGGTCCTCGAGCTCGAAGGCGCCGAAGGCGTGGCCCGCTACCGGGTCCCGGCCTCCAACCTGGAGGTCCGGGAGGTCCTGGCCGCCGGCGTCCCCGAACCCCTGGCCCGCCAGGCGGCCCGGGCGCTGGCCGGTCTCGAGGACCCCGAGGTGCCCGACCTGGGCGCCGACCTTCCCGCCGGGGTGGCCCTCGTCGACCTGCTCGGCATCGAGATCACCCCCGAGGCGCTCACCGCCCGGTGGAAGGCGGCCGGCCCCATCCCCCAGGTCGTCGGCCCCATCGGCGTCTACGGCGAGGGGACGCTCGAGATCGACCTGGTGGCCGACGGGCCCCACGGCCTCATCGCCGGCACGACCGGGTCGGGCAAGAGCGAGCTGTTGCGCTCGCTGGTGGCCGGGCTGGCGGCCGGCGTCGACTCCGAGCACCTCAACTTCGTGCTCATCGACTACAAGGGCGGCGCCGCCTTCGCCGAGTGCGCCAACTTCCCCCACACGGTGGGCATGGTCACCGACCTGGACGAGCATCTGGGCCAGCGGGCCCTGCGCTGCCTGGAGGCGGAGCTGCGCTACCGGGAGCACCGCCTGCGCGACGCCGGCGTCTCCGACCTGAAGGAGTACCAGCGGGAACGGCCCCACGAGACGCTGCCCCGGCTCCTGGTGGTCATCGACGAGTTCGCCACCATGGCCGCCGAGCTGCCCGACTTCATCGACTCGCTGGTGGGGGTGGCCCAGCGGGGACGCAGCCTGGGCGTGCACATGCTCCTCGCCACCCAGCGACCCGGCGGGGCCGTCAACGACAACATCCGGGCCAACACCAACCTGCGCATCGCCTTGCGGGTCCAGGACCCGGGTGAATCCACCGACGTCGTCGGCTCGCCCCTGGCCGCCACCATCGGGCGCAAGCAGCCGGGGCGGGGCTACATCCGCCTGGGACCCTCGGAGGTCTTCCCCTTCCAGACCGCGCTGGTCACCGGGACGACGACCCGGGACGAAGGGCGGGGCATCGAAGTGGCCCGCTTCGTCTTCGGGCCCGAGCCCGTGGTGGCGGACAAGGCGCCGGCCGCCGCCTCCACCCCGGCCGCGGCGGACGTCGCCACCGACCTCGAGAATCTGGTGGCGGCCGCGGTGAACGCCGACCGGAAGGCGGGACTGGCCGAGCCCCGCCGGCCCTGGCCCGATCCGCTGCCCGAGCGCATCCTGCTCGACGACCTGACTCCCGACCCGGCGGTCACCGGCGCGCCGCTCGGTCTGGCCGACGACCCCGACCACCAGACCCGGCGCCTGTTCGGCTGGAATCCCACCCAGGGGAACCTGTTGCTGTGCGGCGTGTCCGGCTCGGGCACGAGCACGGCTCTGGTGACGCTGGGCGTCTCCCTGGCCCGGACCTACCCCGTCGAGCGGCTCTGCTGCTACGTCCTCGACTTCGGCACCCAGGTGACGGCGCCGCTGGCCGGCCTCCCCCACTGCGGCGGGGTCGTCGGCTCGGCCGACAAGGAGCGCCAGGTGCGCCTCATCCGCCACCTGGCCGACGAGCTGGAGCGCCGGCGTCGCTACGTGGCCACCTCGGGCTCCGTCCGGTTCGATCCATCGGATCCGGCGTCGCCCCTGCCCGCCGTCGTGCTCCTCCTCGACAACTACCCGGCGTTCTTCGCCGCCTTCGATCCGGTCACCCTCTCGCCGCTGCGCGACATCCTGGGCCGGGTCATCGCCGACGGCCCCGGGCTCGGCATCACCGCCGTGCTGACCACCGACCGGCCCGCCGGCGTGCAGGCGGCGGTGAGCTCGGTCGTCCCCAACAAGTTGGTGTTCCGCCTGGGGGAGACGAGCGACTACTCCTTCTTCGGCCTCAACCCCAGGGAGGTGGGCAAGCTGCCCCCGGGACGGGCCATCGACGTGGGCAGCCGCCTCGAGTTGCAGGTCGCCCTCCCCGGCCCCGACACCCTGCCGGCGGCCGTGCGGTCCGTCACCGAGTCGATCGGCCCGATCGACGCCGCGAAGCGCCCGGCCGCCATCGGCACCCTGCCCACCGACGTGGGTCTCGACGCCGTGGCCGGGGACCTGCAGATCAGCCCGGAGGAATGGCTCCTGCCCGTGGCGCTCGGCGACACCACCCTCTCCCCCGTCGGCCTCCGGATGGCCCAAGGCGAGCACGCCTTCATCGCCGGCGCCGCCCGGGCGGGCAAGAGCACCACCCTCGACGCCATCGCCGCCCTGATCGGCTCCCGCCATCCCGAGGTCGTCATCACCGCCGTCGCCCTGCGCCGGTCACCCCTGCACACCGCCGCCGAGGTGACCCGCCTCATCACCGGCACCGAGGAGCTCGACGCCGGCCTCCAGGCGGTCCTCGACGACAAGACCGCGCCCCAGCTGGTGCTCGTCGACGACGCCGAATCGGTGGAGGACCCCAGCGGCTTCTTCCCCCAGCTGGCCAAGGCGGCCAACGTCCATGTCGTGGCCGCCGGCCGGGCCGATGCCCTGAAAGGCAACTACATGCACTGGTCGACGGCCGTGCGCAAGAACCGGCAGGGCATGATCCTCAAGCCGGGCTCGACCGACGACGGCAACCTGTGGGGCATCTTCCTGCCCTCCGGCGGGCCGACCACCTTCGATCCCGGCCGTGGCTACCTCCTCGTCGACGGGACCTGGGAGCTCGCCCAGGCCGCCCACCGATGAGCCCCAGGAGGGGAATCAACATGACTCGTCGAACGTCAGGGCCCTGGCGCGCCGGGCCGATCCTCGCCGCCGCCATGGCCATCGCGGTCCTCGGTTGCGGCGGTGGCGGCGAGGGCGGGGACAGCACCGGCGGTGCAACTCCCACGAGCGAGACCAGCGGCGGGCACTCCGCGGCGAAGAACGGGCGGATCGTCATCGTCGGCGAGGACGGGCGCCTGGCTTCGGTGAACCCGGACGGCACCGACCGTCGGGACATCGAAGGACCGGGGGTGGAGCCGCGGGGAGGCATCCGGCTCAACGCCTCCGGCATCGCCTTCTTTCGGAGTGCCGGCGACGACCCGCAACTGGTGATGGTGGACGGCGAGGACGGCAAGATGACCGCGCTCGCTCCGATCGAGCCTCACTACCTCGGACCGGCGCTGGGCCTAGCCCTTGATGTCGGGGGCGGAACTCGATTCGCGTTCTTCCCCGATACCTCAGGCGATGGTGGCGGAGTGTTCGTCGATATCGAGAGGCGGAGCGCGATCCCGATCACAGACAAGCGGGACCCTGGAGCGCGGCTGTTCACCTTCGAGATCTCGCCTGACGAACGCCATCTCATCGCCATCGGACAGGACACGCTGGTGTTTCGGACCGACGACCCGGACGATGTACAACGTCTCCCGCGAGAGCTTGCCGGAGCAACATTCGCCCCGGACGGCCAGACGATGTTCTCCACCCGGCACCGAGAGGGCGAGAGCGCCGTGGTCCGCGTCCCGGTAGGCGGCGGCGACCCGGAGGTTCTGGCCGAGGGCGACGATCTCCGCTCCTTGGGAACGGTTGGAAACTCAGTTGTGATCCAGGACGGCACCGACATCTTTCTGACCGAGAAGCCGGGAGACAGACGTGTCATCAAGTCCGACGTGAGCGAAGACCTCGATCTCCTGGTGGCGAGTCGGACCCCGGGCGAACATGCCGTCCTCGAGGCTCGGTCTGAAGGCGAGGACGGCGACAAGACCTCGACGTGGGCAATGATCGACGGCACCGGGTCGTCGCTCGTGGAACACCCCGAGCTGAACGGGTTTCACCCTGTGCCGACAGACGGGCGATCCGTGGTCTTGTCGAGCGTCGATCTGACCGAGAGCAGGGATCCGGCGACGGGGCCGGTGACACTGGCGGTGCTCAACGCCTCTACCGGCGTCGTGACGACGGCGACGATCCCCGACCCTGCCGGACCATCGGTGCAACAGTCGCCCGATGGAACGGTCACGGCCGTCTCCCTCAGGCGACCGGAGTCGAAATCACCGGTCACGCTGATCATCGGGGCCGGCACCGAGGCCGAGACGGCCGGGCAATTCGCGGGCTGGGCGCCGGACGGCTCCGCCCTGCTGGTCATATCGCTCGTCGACGGCCAGCCGCACGCCATGGTGGCGTCACTCGACGGGAAGGTCCAGACCGACCTCGGTCCCGCCTTCAACGCCGTCTGGGTGCCGGAGTAGGCCAGGTACCATCCCGCAGGCGGAGACCGTGCGAGGGAAAGGGTCCGGTGTCGAAGCCTGAGGAGGGCACCTCGGAGTTCAAGGTCGCCAGCCTGCGCGACCTGCTCGAGGGCGAGGAGAGCGGCAAGCCGGCCAAGGGCGGAGGCGCCGGCGGCGGAGGCGGGGACCGCAATCGCCGGCTGACCCTGATCGGCGGGGCGGCCGTCGGCGTGGTGGCGCTGATCGTGGTCGTGATGCTGGTGGCCGGAGGCGGCGGCGACGGCGGCGACCCCTCACCGGCGGACGAGGACGTGTTTCCGGCCAGCTTCGAGATCCGCAACTCCAAGGTGGCCCAGGTCGAGCGGGGCGACCACATCAGCGTGTGCAGCCCGAGCACCGGGCCGCTGGCCCAGGACGTCGAGGTGACGGGCAAGAGCGTGGACAGGACCGCCATCGGCGGGTTCGCCACGGTGTCGGTCAACGCCACCGAGGAGCAGGCGGCCAAGCTCACCGCCATCCCCGACGACACCGAGGTCTACGAGAAGAACCGGTGCGTGCGCTTCAACTCGACGGCGTCGACCACCGCGCCGCCGGCCGAGCCGACACCTGAGACCGGCCCGCCCGACACGACTCCTGCGACCGAGCCGCCCAGCTGAGCCCGGACGTGATCCCATCGTGGTCAGGGAGGTCCCGGCTCGCCTTGATCTCGCTGTCCCACGCCGACATCGCCTCAACTGTGCGCCGCACAGGGCGTAGGACGACAAGCCCGGCGCACAGTTCGTCGCCGGGCCGGCCAGGGCCAGGAACGCTCAGGGATTCCGGCGCCTGAGCCGGCGCAGGACCTGGCCCGAGCCCACCAGCCCCACCGCCAGGAGCAGGCCCGCCACCCCGCCGGTGCGGGGCAGCCGGCCGGCGCCGGTGTCGCCGGCGACGTCGGACTGGGTGAGGATCTCCGTCCCCGGCCGGACGGCCGTGGACCCGGCCACCTCGGCCGGTGCCGGTGCCGGGACGGGCAGGGGCACCACCGGCGCCACCGGCCCGGCGGCGACGGACGACGCCGGCCCCACCTCGGGGCCCTCGAGCGTCACCTTGCCGTCCCGGGGCACCGCCTTGGGGGCGGCGGGACCGACCCCGGTGGTGGCTTCGGCGTCGCCGCCCACCGGAGCAGCGCCACACGACCCGGTGGACACCGCCTCGTCGGTGAAGCGGCCCGCCGGTGAGCTGTCGTCCACCTCCACCTCGATGCGCACCACGGCCGACTGGCCCAGGTCGAGGGGCCCGAAGCGGTCGAAGGTCAGCGTGGAGCCGTCGATCTTCGCCGGAGGGGAAGTGGAGACGATCCGGTAGCGCAGGCCGGGGGTGGTGCTGATGGTGTCGACCACCTTCAGGTCCTCCAGCCGGCAGTCGTTGGGATTGGCGGCGGTGACGGTCCAGGTGAAGCGGTCGCCGGGGGTCACCTGCGCCGGGTCGGACCGCTTGGTCATCCCGATGCCGGGGCAGGTGATGCCGCCCGCGGGCACGGCCACCGCCACCTCCATGTGGCCCAGCCTCAGATCCACCGCCTCGGGCCCGCCGATGATGCGGATCCGCACCACGTCGACCGCCGCCGACGCCAGCGTCCCCGAGGCCGTCGGCTCCGTCGTGGCCTCGCCGCCGATGGCCCGGGGGTCCTCGCCGATGGCGATCTCGGCCCCGGCGACGCGCCGGACGTTGCCCTCCCGGGAGGTGAACTGCTGGAAGGTGATGACGCTCTGATCCTCACCGCCGGGGCCGGCCAGGCGCAGCACGGGCGTGTCGGGGGACGCGGCGTCGGGCCCGTAGTGGATGGAGCCGGTGACACCGTCGGCCTCCGCCCGCAGCACCCACTCCCCCAGCAGCTCGACGGTGAACTCGTCGTCCGACCCTTCGAAGAACGTGAAGGGGGCGATGGTCTGGCGGGTCTCGGCCAGGAGCCCGAAGCCCGAGCCCGGGCCGGACGGGGCGACGAGCCGGGTGCGGGACACCGACTGGGCCACCTCCCGCGGCGGCCGGCGGGCGGTGGAGGTGAAGGCGGCTTCGGCCTCTCCGTTCTCGAACAGGTTGCTGCCGGTGGCCGAGCCGAGCCCGAAGGCCAGATCCGGGCCGACGATGCACCCGCTGGTCGTGGACCGGGCGTAGGCCTTCGACTTGAGGACGTCGGCGTCGAGGACGGGCGACAGGTCGGCGTCGGTCACCTGCCTGGTGACCACGTCCCGGTTGGGCGGAGCCTCGGCGTCGGCGTTGTCGTCGAGATCGTCCAGCCCGGGCAGGTCGATCTCCGCCGCGCTGCCCCGGCCGAAGCCGTTGCCCGGGCCGAGCGCGGGGGCGACGGAGCGTCCCAGCTCATTGGCCCGGGCGGCCAGCGGGGCCGATGACCAGGTGGCACCGGAGAAGCCGATCTCGATGCCGGTGGGCTGGTCGCTGTGGACCGTTCCCGTGCCGTAGCCGGCGAATCCGCCCGGGGGCAGGCCGGCCAGCGGGTTGGCCGGTGGCTTGGCCGCCTGATCGGGCACCACGCCGTCGTCGGCCACCGGCGCCCCCGGCTCGCCGACCCCGAACGACGACAGAACACTGTGCAACAACGAGTTGACGCCGCCGGGAAGGTTCGGCTCGATCTCGGGGGCGGGCACCGCCAGATCCCGTGCGGGAACCAGCGTCGCCGCAGCCGAACCGCCGGTGATGAGGGCGACGGCGGAGGCGAGAGCCACGATGAGGTGCTGCATGTGTCCCCCTCGACCCGGATGAGGGCGAGGCGCGGGCCCGTCCGCGCCACTCCCCGTTTGTCGCTCACCAGTTTGCCGTTACTGTGCGCCCACGAGCCAGAGCCGGGGTGAAGTTCCGCAATATGTCCATCCATCGTCACCCGGATGTCGACAGAAATAGATTGCGGAAATTCGCCAAAAATATCGCTATGTGGATTGCTAGGACGTCCGAGCTTTTTGGTCATTACAAACGGCATGACGAAACGCCCAAAGCTTGCCTAGAATCCTCGCCGGAGAGATCGGCCGGGCCTGCGTTCGTAAGCATCTGCTGCACCAGGGTCACGACGCACGGCCGGCCGCGGCGGAGAGGCGCGATGGACGGACGGGTGCAGCACGTCGTTCCCGAAGCTCGGATTCGCGTGCCTGCCCTTCGCGCTCACCCCCGCCGGCGTTTGGACGAGAAACTGGCCCGCCTCTGGGACCACCGCCTCGGTCTCGTGGTCGCCCCGGCCGGCTCGGGAAAGAGCACCCTGCTCATGCAGTTCGCCGCCGCCGCCGGCGTGCCCGTCGCCTGGTACCGGGC
>JBOGFE010000125.1:0-13339 GCA_050741935.1 Acidimicrobiia bacterium
CAGCGTGGCGTCCCGTTCGGCGTCCATGATCCGGTGCATGTCCTCGGCCCGGCCGATCACCCCCAGTTCGGCGACCGACTTGTGGGCCGAGACGACCAGCTCCATCCCCGGCCGCCGGGTGGAGGCCAATCGCGCACCGGTGACCGGGTGCCTGGCGCCGCCGGGGCCGTAGATCGCCGCGTACTGCTCCTCGATCACCCGGCCGTTCAGACCCAACCGGGCTGCTCCGCAGCCGCCCCACACCAGGGGGGTCTCGCCCCGGGAGGCGTAGTAGGCGAGGGCCTGGCCGGGGAAGTCGTCGGCCCGACCCACCACCGTCGCCTGGTGGTAGGAGACCGAGTCCGCACCCATCATCGCATCCACGCCACAGCGTTGATACCCCCGGCAACTTCGTTGCAATCGTGTCCGCTCTTTTTGGATTTTGGCGTTGAGTATCGGGATTGTAAAGCGCTATTTCGTTGAGTTGGTATTGATGGGTATTCAGGGGTAGTGGTGGTCATTGGTGGTCAGGTCTTTCGTTCGTGGGACGGTGACTCTGGGGTCGCGGTCGAGCGGCGGAGCCGTGTCCCTGCTTGTCATGTCCGTCAGAACCGGGCACAGGGCATCTTGCCCGGATCGGGAACGACCTGAGCGGTGGGATCGGGAGCCTGGGAACAGGTTTCGGGAATGGCGCCCGAAGATTTTCTTCTGATCGGGAACGGTTAGGGAACCAAACCGGGAAGGTGACCGGGAGTCCCAAGGCGCATGATTGAGGCCAAAGGAATCTGCGTAGCGTTTCCGGTTCCCGACCGCCAGTCGTTGTACATGACCGGCACGGAGGCGACCCACCCGGTGAAGACGGACTCGAAAAATGTCTCGCGGTCGATGTCGGCTTCCGGGTGTCGCGTGCGCATAGGTGACACGCGCATAGGTGTCAGCAGAGTCACTGTCAGAGGAGGCACGTAGAATGCCGAAGACGACTGGGGTAGACGGCGACCGCAACGGGCACACTCGGCCGCCGTTGATGGACATCGAAGCAGTGGCCCAACGACTGGCTGTGAACGTGCGCCACGTCCGTCGGCTGGTGGCCGAGAGACGCATCCCCTACCGGAAGTGGGGCACCTCCTCCGCTTCGAACCGCAGGAGATCGAGGCATGGATCGAAGCCACGAGAGTGCCCGCCCAGCCACCCGTTGCCCGAGGTGTGGGCAACGGGCACACCCTTCCGAACCACCTGACTGGGGGTCCCCACCGCCCCGGGCGATGAGGGAACGGAACCGGAAGCACCGATGAGCTCGATCGACAAGACGGGCAACGGCCGTTGGCGGGCCCGATACCGCGACCCGGCGGGGAAGTCCCGTAGCCGGACGTTCCGCAGGAAGGGTGACGCCGAGCGATTCCTGGCCGCCACTGCCACCGACATCCACCGAGGCGACTGGGTCGACCCCAAGCTGCGGCGGGCTCGGTTCGACGAGTGGGCCGAGGCCTTCGAGGACGGGCTCGTGCGCCTCGCCCCCACCACCGCCCGCCGGTACCGCCAGCTCCTCACGCTCCAGATCCGACCCTGGTTCGGGGGCCGGCCGATCGCTTCCGTCGATTACCAGGACGTCGAGTCGTTCATCGTCGACCTGTACCGGCGCGGATACAGCGCCAAGACCGTGCGGGACTGCGTCTCCGTGCTGTCACAGGTGATGAAGGCGGCGGTCCGGGCCCGGGTCATCCGGGAGAACCCCGCCGCTGGCCACAACGTCAAGGTGACCCGCCAGCGCGGGCAGGTGCTGCCGCTGACCGAGCTGCATCGCCTCGTCGAACACACCCGGAAGGACTACCGCCTCGCCGTCATCGTGCTCATCTACACCGGGATGCGCCCGAGCGAGCTCTGCGGCCTGAGGGTCCACCACCTCGACATGTTCAAAGGCACCGTCCACATCTGCGAGACCCTGACCCCGGTTGGGAGCCGGCTCGTGGCCGGCACCACCAAGACCGACCAGGAGCGGGTCGTCCCGCTCCCCCACTTCGTGTGCGATCTCCTCGCGGCCCACCTTGGCGGCCGGGCCCAGGAGCTCGGCCGACCGGTCTGCGGGGACGATTACGTGTTCGTGGGAGTCAAGGGGACGCCCCTCAACCGGGACTTCCTCCGCAAGGGCGTCCTCGTTCCCGCTCTGCGGGCCGCCGGCCTGCCCGAGGACTTCCGTACGTACGACCTGCGCCACGCCCACGCCTCCCAGCTGATCGACATGGGCGCCAGCCCGCTCGCCATCAAGGAGCGCCTCGGCCACGCCGACGTGCTGACGACCTTCCGGAAGTACGGCCACCTGTTCCAGGGCGTGCAGGAACGGCTCACCGCCCAGCTCGAGGAGGCGCATCGACAAGCTGTCGCCGCCATACCGGCGGGTGATGTTGTCGAACTGCGTCCGGACCGGCGGGGTACGGGCAGCGAGTAACGAGGCATGTGGTCCGGCTCCTCCGGATCCGCGCTGTGGGAGTCTCCCGACGACCCGGTCCCCCGACCAGGATCCCCGGCCGGGGAACCCCGGGCTGGCGTTCGCCTGCCTGCAAGCCCGTGAGGAGCGGCGTCGAGCTCGGCGCTCGGTACGCTGAGGACGTGAGAGAGCTCAGCCCTCACGAGCGCTTCGTCCTGTCGAACGCGGCGGCGAACGCACGCCTCGAAGGGCAGGAGCTCCCTGATGAGGACGAGGAGCTCGCCGCTGCTTACCTGGCCGGCGAGATCGACGCGGCCACGTACCAGCTCCGGATCCGGGAGCTCGTCACTGGCAGCGCCACCACGGGCGCCGGAAGCGCCTAAGCCGGCGAACGCCCCCGGGGTGGCGATTTGCCCGCCATCACACGCCATCCTCGGGAACCGCTGGCGCCGCGTCGATCTCGTCGATCCAGGTATTGACCTCCGCGATGGCAACGACGAATGACGCGTCAAGCCCGACCTCGGTGGCGAGACGATCGAAGGGACCGGCCCAATGCGGATGCGCGACCACCGTTGGGGGCCATGGCCGCGGCACGACCCCCGCTGCTGCTGCTTCAGCGAAACGGGCGTCGAAGATGGCGACGCACGCAGCTCGCAGCTCCATAGGCGAGCCGCCCGCGTAGTACGCGGCGCGGACGAGCATCAGGTCGACGACGTCGTGGACCCGATCGTTGGGCATCTCGTCCGTATGTGGGTCCGTGCACGCGTGGAGTTTCTGGGCGACCTGGTATTCGAGGGCCAGTGCGGCCGCCTCCTCTGGAGTGGCGAGGCCAAAGTGCCCGAGGGGCGGAACGCGGACCATGTCGACGGCGTCACCGGCGCCACCCTCGTCGGCGGCAACCTCGAGTTGGACGCTGAGGACCGTCTCACCACGGAGGCGGATGGCGATGTCCATCCGCTCTGGCTTCACCAGCCGGCTCGGGACGTTAATGACCTCGGGCTCCGACCGGGTGAACGAAAATGGTCCCCAGCCGGCGGCGAGCGCTCGGTCGAGCGATGCGAGGACCGAGGCGAAGTCACCGCGAAACAGGGTGTCCAGGTCCGCGCTGGCCCGGGCCCGCAAACCGAGGCGCAGCTCGATCTGGGTACCTCCCTTGACGAGGAAGGCACAGCGCCGGTCGTCGTGGAGCGCGCTCTGCAGCACGGCGAGCACGATGCTGTTGGCGACGAGGCGGTTGAGGCGCTTCGGGGCCACGTTCTGGGCTCGGGCAGCGTGATCGAGCCAGGTCAGCAACACCCGACGCGAGCGCGGTTCCTTCTCCCGGATGGGGAGGGCGGCAAGGGGATGGTCGTCGGTCACTTCGAGCCCCGTAGCGCGGCGTCGAGGGCCTTCGCTTCTGCTTCACCGACCCGACCGCGCCGCCGAGCCACCTCGATCGCCTGACCGACCAGGTGCGGCGGCACAGCCGTGGCGATCGCCTGGCGGATCGCACACAACGGCGTGACGATGCGCATGCCCTCGAACCACTCCACCTCGTCGTCGCCGAGTTGTTCGAGGTGGACCCGGTACCGCTCCCCTCCCCCCCGCCTCGGCCAGTACGTCGGCGGAACAGTGATGTGGATCAGTGCCGGCTCGATGTCGCACAGTCCGTGGAGCTGCAAGGCGGTCTCATGGCTCAGGACTCCCCGGCCAGCCGCCCACAGCGTCGCCAGCATGTAGGCGTCCAGGTCGCTCGGAGGCACCTCCGGAAACCGGTAAACGCCATGGGCAACGCGCTCCACCCGTCCCCGACGGAGCCACTGGCGAGCGAGCGCAGGGTCGATGCCAGCCTCGGTGAGATCGGTGAAGGTCACGAATCCGTTCTGATCGAGAGCGAGGTCGAGTGCAACTCGAAGAGCCTGCTTCATACGCGATAGCGTAGCATTTTACTACGGAATCGCGAACCGCAGTTTTGCTCGCAAACTCGCGATACCGTGACATAATGCTACGGTATCGCGGCTACTAGCTCCGGGCCACGGTGCCTCGGGGCACGAACGCTTGCCACTCCCCGTCGATGATTCCGGAGTCCGCGGCCGATCGTTCGACCAACGTCGCGCGACACGCAGACGACACGCGAGACACGAAAAAGACACAAAATCGTGGTCACCAGCGGTCACGGCCGGATACTCACAGGCATGGCGTTCGCCCACGTCAGAGCAGGTTTTCGACCTCTGACCAGCCCTCCCGGCAAGCCCGCGACGCGGGTTCGACTCCCGCCACCTCCACGAGAAACCCGCCCACGGGCGGGTTTCTTGCTGTTCAGGCGCTCGCGTGAAGGTCAGAACTTGAGGTCGATCTTGTTGGCCCGCCGGCGGAGCGGCACTGCGGGCGGCGCCTTGGGCATGTTGACCGGCTGCCACAGCGGCACTTCGTACGCCGGGGCGGGCGCCTTGGCCGCCTGACGGGCAGTGCTCAGCTTCTTCCAGATGGAGGCGAGCCACAGGAACGTCACGCCGCCGATCACCAGGGCGGCGGCGGGAGCGATCATCGGGCCGGCGACGGTCACGGCCAGGGAGCCGAGGACGCCCAGCCGGCCGTCGACCGACCAGTGGGAGATGGCCCAGGGCACGAGCCAGCCCAGGGCGAACCAGCCGCCGCCCGTCCACAGGCCGAAGACGCCGATGCGCCGCAGGACCCGGGCCCGGTCGGCGGCCACGGCGAGAGCGAGGAGGAACAGGGCGGCGGACGCCTGGGCGGCGCCGGCGGGGAACTCGGCTGCGGCCTTCCGGAGCCCGCCGAGGTTGGGGAAGCCCTCGACGGGGAGTGACACCGAGAGCGGCGGCGGCGCCGGCAGGAAGCGGGCCAGCTCGGGATGGGCGGCCAGGAGGGCGTCGCGCCCGGCCACGGCGATCGTCCCGGCGTCGACGGCGATGGGACCCTCGCCCTCACCCAGCATCCGGCGGTGGGCCTGACCGATGGCGGTCTGGAGGGCGACCAGGACCCGCGGGTCGTCGAGGGCCCGGTGGGCGGCCTGCCGGAGCTCGGCGTCGGGGACGCCGGTCGACGGGGGCACCGCCTCGACGAGGGCCCGGGTCAGGGCGTCCTCCACCGACTGGCGGACGGCGGGGTCGGTCACCAGCACCTCGGCCACGCGGTCGGTGCGCGTGGGATCGAACACGGTCGAGCTGACCGTGAAGGCTGACCAGGCGAGGGTGCCGGAAAGGGCGGCCAGACCGGCCAGCAGGGAAGCGGCGAAGCGGCGCATCACTCCTGGTTATCGGTTGGTCGCACCCCGAAGGTGAGCGATGACCCAAACTGCTTCATTTACTTCTTTATGTCCAAACTGAATGGCTGGGCACACTTTCCCCGATTGGTGAAATTGGTTGGAATCGGACATCGCGGTACACGGCGGGACAACTTGCCCCGGGCGAATCGGCCGAATCAGGGAGCCAAGGTGCAAGCGGGCCGAATGACCCACAAATCGGACACTCTGCGCGAGCGGGCACAATCTCTCGGGCGAAGCGTCCCTCCTGTGGATCTCATCCTTATTTGGGGCTTAAGGAGTGGAGGATTCGGACGAACCCAGTCGAATTGAAGGTTCGAATCCACGCGATTCTGCCATGCTCCACCAAGAAGGAGAATGTATGAATAAGCCCCGCATGCTCGCGGCCCTCGCCCTGGGCTTGAGTCTCGGTTTGGCCGGATTCGGCCCCGTGGCGCTTGCCCAGCGGGGCGGCGAGGATCCGGACCACGAAGCAGCCGACAGCTGTTCGACCTCGATGGACAACGAGTCGAACAACTCGACCGGCGACTCGCAACAGTCCGGGCTCATCAACATCAACAACATCGGCCTGATGGGCAACAACCTTGATGTCCTCGGCAACCTGCTGTGTCACGGCGTCTTCCTCAACGACATCGTCGCTGGCGTCCTCGGCTTCGCCGAGGGTGGCGACCACGACGGTCACGGTGGGGGCGGCGGCGACGACTCCTGCTCCACGTCCATGGAGAACGAGTCCGACAACGAGACCGGCGACAGCCGGCAGTCGGGTCTGCTGAACCTCAACAACGTTGCGGTCCAGGGCAACAACATCGGCGTCGGGGGCAATGCCCTCTGCGGCAGCAACTTCGCCAACGACGTGGTGGCCGGCATCCTCGGCTTCGCCGAAGGTGGCGACCACGACGGTCACGGCGGTGGCCACGGTGGCGACGACGGCTGCTCGACCTCGATGGACAACGGGAGCGACAACGAGACCGGCGAAGCGATTGAGAACGGCCAGGTCCTCAATGTCAACAACGTCGCCGTTCAGGGCAACAACATCGGCGCACTGGGCAACACCCTGTGCGACGGGAACTTCCTGAATGGTCTCACCGGCGGGATCCTCGGCGGAGCCGTGCAGGGCGACGACGACGACTTCCACCGGAGTGGACGGGACGGCGGTCACGACGCTTCGTGCACCACCGACATGAGCAACGACAGCGAGAACGAGACGGGCGAGAGCCTCCTCGGCGGTCTGCTCAACCTGAACAACCTTGCTGTTCAGGGCAACAACGTAGAGGTGCTGGGCAACGGCCTCTGCGGCAGCATCTTCCTCAACGACGTTCTGGTGTCGGTCCTCGGACTGCTCTAGAACCCACCCTGCTGCGGGAGTGAGATTCGGCCCTGCCCCTTCGGGGGCGGGGCCGAGTCGCGTCTAGAGGTAGAACTGCGGATCGGCCGGAGCGCCGAACTCCCGGGTCTCGAAGTGGAGATGGGGCCCGGTCGAGAAGCCCGTCGAGCCGACGAGGCCGACGACCTCGCCGGTGGCCACCTTCTCGCCGATCGTGACGTCGATGCGGGACTGGTGGGCGTAGAGGGTGGCCAGCCCGTTGCCGTGGTCGATGGCCACGAGGTTGCCGTAGCCGCCCCGGGGCCCGGCCCACACCACCCGCCCGGGACCCGAGGCCCGGATGGGCGTGCCCGCACCGGCGGAGAAGTCGACGCCGGCGTGAAGGCGGGTGTCGCCGAAGATGGGGTGCGTCCGGTACCCGAAGCGGGAGGACATGGGGGCGTTCACGGGCAGCTTGAAGGTGCCCGTGCGCCGGGGGGCGAGGCGCTGGCCGGCCTGGAGGTCACGCAGCATCTGGCCGATGGCGCTCGACTCGGCCTGGAGGAGCTGGAGCTCGCGCTGGAAGTCCGCCTTGCGCTCCTGGACCTGGGCCAGCAGCTCCTGCTCCCGGTCCTCCTCGGCCCTGGCCGCGGCCCGGGCGGCGACCGCCTCGGCCCGGGCTGCTTCCAGGCGGGCCCGCTCGGCCTCCATGGCGTCCCGGGCGGTCCGGGCCGCTTCCTCCTGAGCCTTGGCCTGCGCACTCAGCAGCTCCACCTGGCGCTGGAGCCCGACGAACCGGTCGAGCTCGGCCCGCTGGCTCCCCACCGTCCCCTTCAGGTAGGCGAGGGCGCTGAACACCTCGTGGGGGCTGGTGGAGGTCTGGACCACGGCGGCGTAGAGGGCCTGCTCGTCGGCCTGGCCCCGCTGATAGAGGGCGTTCACCGTGACGTTCATGGCGTGGCGGGCGCTCTCGACCTCCCCTTGGGCCTGGGCCAGCCGGAAGGCGACCTCGATTCGCTCGGCCTCGGCCCGGTCGAGATCCCGCTCCGCCTTGCGCAGGTGCCGCCCGGCCTGGCTCACCTCGCCGTTCAGCTTCCGCACGGCGTCCGAGAGCTCGTCGAGCTTCTCCCGGATCGTGACGATCTCCGACAGCAGGGCACCCTCCTGCTCCGAGACCTCCGAGATCTGCTCCCGCAGCTCGTTCACCCGCACCTGCTTGGCGCTGGGCTCCTTCTCCGCTTCGGCGGCCCGCCCGGACGGGGCTCCGGGGCCGGCGATCAGGACGAGGGCGACGAAGGGC
The DNA here is from genome assembly GCA_050741935.1 of Acidimicrobiia bacterium. GTDB lineage: Bacteria > Actinomycetota > Acidimicrobiia > IMCC26256 > BP-133 > CAWBJP01. The sequence continues at coordinate 8,267 of JBOGFE010000125.1, forward strand.
GCGAGGAGGCGGGGATGCACATGAGGGATCCTACGCAACAGTAGTCACAACAACAACGACCCCACCCCAGGGCAAAGGGGAAACGGCTCCCGGAACCGGGCGCCGCTCAGACCTCGAGGAAGCGGCGCAGGCCGATGGCCGAGCCCAGGGCGCCCACGACGGCGCCCACCATCACGATGAGCAGGCCGATGGCCAGGGCGTCGCCGGCGGTCACGTAGAAGGCCTGGAAGAGGTTCTTCGACTTCTCCGTGAGGTCGGAGAGGATGACGCGCAGGGTGTAGACGCCGGCGAAGGCCAGGGCGGCCCCGATGGCTCCCTGGACCAGCCCCTCGAACATGAAGGGCACCCGGATGAACCAGTTCGTCGCCCCCACCAGCTTCATGACCTGGATCTCCCGCCGGCGGGCGAAGGTGGCCAGCCGGATGGTGTTCACGATGAGGAACAGGGAGGAGGCGAGCAGCACGCCGGCGATGGCGAAGAACAGGCCCCGGATCCACCGGATGCCGGCCAGGAGCCGGCGGACCTGCTCCTTGGCCGTGAGGACGTCGTCGATCCCGTCCCCCTCCCGACCGGCGAAGCGGGCCGCCACCTGCTCGGTCAGCTCGGCCTCCTTGGGCGCCACCCGGAAGGAGACGGGCAGGCCCTCGGGGTCGATGTTGGCCAGCAGCTCGGGGTCTCCGGCGAAGATCCGCTTGGCCTCCTCGAAGGCGTCGGTCTTGGACAGGAACCGGAATTGGCGCACGTCGCCGGCCTTCTCCAGCTCCGTGCGCACCGCGGTGATCTGCTCCTCGGTGGCCTCGGCCTGACAGGAACCGGTCGAGCCGGGCTGGGCGGTGGAACGGGAGCAGAGGAAGATCTCGAGCTCGACGCCGTGCTTCCAGCGGGCGGTGCCGTGATCCACCATCCTGGACAGGAGCAGCACGCCCCCGAAGAGGAAGAGGGACACGGCCACCGTCATGACGCCGGCCAGGGTCATGAGCAGGTTGCGGCGCAGGGAGACGGCCGTCTCCCGGGTGACGTAGCCGACCTTCCTCATCGGCTCACGTTCCGTACCCGTACGCCCCGCGGGCCTCGTCGCGCACGAGCGAACCCCGGTCGAGCTCGATCACCCGGCGGCGCATCACGTCGACGATGCCGTAGTCGTGGGTGCACATGAGCACGGTGGTGCCCGTCCGGTTGATGCGGTCGAGCAGGCGCATGATGCCCGCCGACGTGGTCGGGTCGAGGTTCCCGGTGGGCTCGTCGGCCAGGAGGATGAGGGGCCGGTTGACGAAGGCCCGGGCGATGGACACCCGCTGCTGCTCACCGCCGGAGAGCTCGTTGGGGAAGTTGTCGGCCTTCTTGGTGAGCCCGACGAGGTCGAGCATGGCCGGCACCTGGCCCTCGATGACCGAGCGGGAGCGGCCGATCACCTCGAGGGCGAAGGCCACGTTCTCGTAGACGGTCTTGTAGGGCAGCAGCTTGAAGTCCTGGAAGATGCAGCCCATGTTCCGGCGGAGGAAGGGGACCTTCCAGGACGTGAGCTGGGAGATGTCCCGGTCGGCCACGAAGATCGTGCCGCCGTCGGGGAGCTCTTCGCGCAGGAGCATCCGCAGGCAGGTCGACTTGCCCGAGCCGGAGGGACCGACCAGGAAGACGAACTCCCCCTTGTGGATCTCGAGGCTGAGTTCCCTGACGGCGGTGACGCCGCCCTTGTAGCTCTTCGTGACCCCTTCGAACCGGATCATGACCCGGTTGAGGCTACCAGTCGGAACTGTCCCAACCCTGGAACCAACGCCCAGATTGGTAACCAGTGACTTACGCGGACAGAATGGCCCGAAACTGGGGGAACCGGGGACCATCTATGGGGCGGATGGGAGCGATTCGTCACTCTCAGTGGCAGGTTCACACTGGGAGTGCGCCGAAGCAACTAGTCACCGGGAGGGAGAACCGCGTGCGCAAGTTGCTTCTCGTCGCTTTGATGGCCTTTCTGCCGGCGCTGACCAGCCCGGCCTGGGCCGGCGAGGACCTCACATCGCTGACCAACGCCGACCGCACCTCGGGCGGTCTGCCGGCGCTCGTCACCGCATCGGATCTCCAGTCCTTCGCCCAGCGCCGGGCCGAGGAGATGGCCCGGGCCAACAAGCTCTGGCACACCTCGAACCTCGGTACCCAGGTGGCGAACTGGCAGCGGGTGGGAGAGAACGTGGGCCGGGGCCCCTCGCTGCGTGACATCCAGTCGGCCTTCATGCAGTCGGCCAGTCACCGGGAAAACATCATGCACCCCGCCTACACCCAGCTCGGGGTGGGCGTCGCGTCCGACGGCGGCCAGTTGCTCTACGTGGCCGTCATCTTCCGCCAGCCCAAGACCGGCGCCGCCGCTCCCGCGCCGACGTCCCCGCCGACCACGGCGCCCAAGCCCCGGCCGAAGCCGGTGGTGGCCGTCGCACCCGCTCCGACCACCACCACCGCTCCGCCTCCCCCGCCGGCGCCCGAGCCCGCCCCGGAGCCCGCTCCGGTGGTGGAGCCGGCCCCGGTGCCCGAGCCGGTGCCGGTGGAGGCGCCGCTCAACCCCTTCGCCACTCCCATCATCGGCTCGCGGACGTTCGAGGCCGCCAACGCCTGGGAGGCGGCCGTGCCCCTCCCGCCGGCCGAGGCCGAACCCTTCCATCCGGCCATGGCCGGGGCCGTGGTGGGCCTGGTCGGGCTGTGCGGCGGCGTGCACGTGCGCCTGCGGCGCCGGCCCCCGACCTCCGCTCCCTAGGCCCCGTCCCGCGCCCGGAACCAGTCGGCGATGGCCGGCATCGCGTCCTCGAATCCGCCCGGCAGCGAGACGTTCAGCATCCCGGCCCGCTCGGTGCCGCGGTTCTCGAAGTCGTGGGGCACGCCGCTTGGCACGTGCACGTACGAGCCGGGGCCGGCGTCGTGCCAGGTGTCGTCGACGAGGATCCTGATCGTCCCGGCGAGCACGTAGAAGACGTCGTCCTCCGGGTGCGCATGGGTGCCCGGACCGGCCGTGCCGGGCTCGAGCCACCACTCGGAGATGCTGCAGCCGGGCAGGTCGACCTTGAAGGTCGCGGTGATCCGGCCCATCTCGTAGGTCCGGCCCCCGCCGGGACCGAGCACGATCGGCTCCACGCCCAGATGGTAGGCCCGGCGCCCGGGCGGCGTCTTCACCGGATGGGAGCTCGTCCGCGCGCCCGGATCGGCCGGGCAACAGCTTGGCGGCTTGCCACAGTCTTTGTCGTATTTGATCGACGGGCTATTGAGTCATCTCTGCCGGTGTCGTGCCAACCGGGATGCTCGAAACCCAAGCGGTCAAACCTGTCGGCCACGGCGCGGACCGAGCCGAGCACCCTTTCGGGCAAAGGGATTCAGTCGGGAAGCCGGTCCCATCTGCGGCCGTCAAGGGGGCGGCGCGCTCATGACCGGTTCTAGGCCATTCCCGGTCTCAGCTATGCCCGATTTCTTGCCAATGGTGACGTGAACCGGACGTGAATTCTCGTTGACTAGCTCTTTCGGGCTAGTCATCATCGCTTATCACGGAGCGTGGCAGCCCCTCACTCCGCACCTTCCCCTCACCAAGGACAGGAGTCCCTCCCATGGCTCGCCCCCTGCTCCGGCAGGCCGTCCTCGCCGGCCTGTTCGTTGCGACCTCCGTCGCCGGTGTCGCCCACGCCGCCCTGATCGATATCGAGGGCGTCTACGTCCCGGTCAACGCCCTCAACCAGGGCACCAGCACCCAGAACAGCGACAACTCCGGCGCCGGGGGCGGCGGAGACCAGGTCGGTGCCGTGAACGTGGGCCCGATCTGCGCCCCCGCCAACGCCGCCAACAACGGGGAGAGCACCCAGGAGGTCAGCTGCGCCGGCACCGACGAGGTGGCCGGCTCGGACGACGGCGCCGAGGGCGAAAGCAGCAGCAGCATCGCGGGCATCGGCGGCATCGGGGGCGGAGGGTTCCTGCCCGCGCTCCTGGACGTGGGCCCGATCTGCGCCCCCGTCAACGCCGCCAACTCCGGGAAGAGCACCCAGGAGGTCAGCTGCCCTGGCGGCCCCGATGACGGCGGCGCCGACCTGCTGCACATCGGCCGGATCACGCTGCCCCTCAACCTCCTCAACATCGGCGACTCGTGCCAGAGCGTGAACAGCGCGACCCCCTGCGATCCGGACCGGCCCACGGCTGGCGACACCGCCGCCCCCGAGCCCGAGCCGGGGCCGTCCACCGGTCCCGGCGACCCGCCTGGCGGCACCAACCCGCCCGGCACCACCAACCCGCCCGGCACCACCAACCCGCCGGCCGACACCCCCCCCGGCGAGAACCAGCCCGGCGGCAGCAACCCGAACCCCGGTGCCGGCACCGGCCAGGTCCCGGGCACATCCGGCCCCGGGACGCAGGTTGGAGGCCCCTCCGGCGGCAGCACCGTGCCCCGCATCCTGCCCCGCACCGACGTCTCCGGCATCCTCGAGGTGGCCGGCGGTCCCCTGGGCCTGGCGCAGATGCGCCCCGAGGTCAGCCCCGCCGTCAGCCTCGAGCAGCCCGCCCCGGCTGCGGCCGCCGCACCCCGGGCTGATTCGCTCGGCTCCGGTCCGGGGTCGTTCGGCCGCACCGGGTTCCCCGTCCGGGACGTGGCCGTCGTCGGCCTCCTCATGCTGCTGGCCGGGACCTTCCTCGTCCTCCTCGTCCGCCAGACCGCACCGACACCCCGGCTCTCCTAAGGGAGGGCCGGGCTCCGGGGCGAATGTGCCGGAGCGAAGGGTACGACCCGCACCGATCCGCTCGTAGCTCGCCGGCCCGTGAAGGACGAGACGGCGCACCACGGAAATTCCTTCCGATCCTCCGAGCTCCAGGGAGCACTCCCCGATGGACACGTTGACTGCCGATCCCCCCGTCCCCGCTGACGGCGCTTCCGACCAGCCCGACCGGTCACCCTCCAACCGGTCAGTCCGTCCGTCGGGCGCCCCCCGGCCCGGCACGCCCGAGTTCGAGGCGTGGTCCGGCGCCATCGTCGACGCGGGGTCCACCGCCGGCCCGACCACCCCCCTGAGGGTCGGGCCGGCGGTTTCTTCTGACGCCCTGGCCGAGCTCGAGCTC
>JBOGFE010000126.1:0-5533 GCA_050741935.1 Acidimicrobiia bacterium
TATCGACGGCCGAGGCCTGCCTTCATGACGGGCGCGAAGCGGTCGAAAGGGGCGAAGGCGTCGCCGGCCTGGACCGGCCAGAGCCCCGGCCGGCCGAGGTGGGGGCGCTCGCCCACCCCCTCGCCCGGCAATATTGGTGACGTGCGCCTGGGCATTGCCGATCATTTCGGCTGGGCCGTCGCCGTGGTGGCGTCAGCGGACCACGACGTCGTGGATCGCCGGCGGATCGAGCTGATCGAACCGGGCACGGCCGCCGCACCGATTCATCACGAGGGCCGGGGCCTCGACCTCGCCGCCGCGGTTGTGGTGGTGGCGGAGGTGCGGGCGTCGGCCCTCCAGGCGACGGCAGCCGCGCTCGACGAGATCGCCACCGCGCTCCCCGAGCCGGTCGTCTCGATCTCGCTGCGAGCCTGCCCCATCGACTTCCCCGACGACATCATCATCCAGCGCCGGCCCCCATACGAGGCCCGCGCCGACGCCATCATGTATCGCCAGGTGCTCTTCGAGGTCGCGCACGATCGGGGCTGGGACGTGCACTTCTACAACGCCAAGGAAGTCCTCGGCCAGGCTGTCGGCATCCTGGCCGAGCGAGCCGATGCGGTCCTGCAGGGTCCTCGGGCGAGGATGGGGCCACCCTGGACGAAGGACCATCGGACCGCGCTCGCCGCGACCATCGTCGCCGGCTCAACCTCGAGCGGAACCCGGTAAGAGGTCCTACTCCTCGGAGCGGCCGCCCAGGTGCTTGGCCAGGAACGCTTCGGCGGCGCCGTAGTAGCGCATGCGGTTCTCGGGCTTGGCGAAGCCGTGGCCCTCGTCGGGGAAGAGCAGGTACTCGTGGTCGATGCCCTTGTCGCGCATGGCGGCCACGATCTGCTCGGCCTCGGCCTGCTTGACCCGGGGGTCGTTGGCGCCCTGGGCCACCAGGATGGGGATCTTGATGGCGTCCACCCGCGACAGCGGGGAGCGGGACCACAAGAAGTCCTCCTCCGTGTCGGGGTTGCCCACCCGCTCGTGGAACTGGGCGATCATCGGAGCCCAGTAGGGCGGGATCGACTCGATCAGGGTCTTCAGGCTGGAGGGCCCGACCACGTCCACCGCGCAGCGGAAGACGTCGGGGGTGAAGGTGGCGCCCACCAGGGCGGCGTAGCCCCCGTAGGAACCGCCCAGGATGGCGATGCGCTCCCGGTCGGCCCAGCCCTGGCCGACCACGAACTCGACGGCGTCGATGAGGTCGTCGTGCATCTTGCCGGCCCACTCCTTGTTGCCGGCGTTGACGAAGTCCTTGCCGTAGCCGGTCGACCCCCGGTAGTTGACCTGGACGCAGAGGTAGCCCCGGTTGGCCAGCCACTGGGCCTCGGGGTGGTAGCCCCAGCCGTCGCGGGCCCACGGGCCGCCGTGCACGTTGATGACGGTGGGCAGCCCGGCCCGGTCGACCCCGACCGGGAAGCTCAGGTAGCCGTGGACCTCGAGACCGTCGCGGGCGGTGAAGCTGAACGGCTCCATGGCCGACAGCCGGTAGTCGGAGAGCGCCGGCTGGTGGTGGAACATGAACGTGGCCTGCTGCTTGGCCCGGTCCCAGGCCCAGTAGGCCACGGGGCCGTCGTCGACGCTGAAGGCCACCAGCCAGGTGGCGTCGGCATGGTCCCGCCCGACCAGGGTCCAGTCGCCGTCGCAGATGGCGGCGATGGCGGCCACGTCGGCCTCGATGTCGGGGTCGAGGACCACGTGGTCGGTGCGGGCCCGGGTGTAGCTGACCATCTGGACGGCCTTGGTGTCGGGGTGGAGGAGGAGCCCGCCCACGTCGTAGCGGGGGTCCTCGGCCAGGACCTCGGTGGTGCCGGCGGCCAGATCCAGGCAGACCAGCCGGCTGGCGTTGGCTTCCACCGACGACAGCAGGTACAGGCCGGTGCCGTCGCCGGTGAAGCCGATCGGCCCGGTGTTGAGAGCGTCGTCGGAGCCGATCGACAGGACCGACTCCCACTCCGCCCCGCCGTCGGGGCGGGCCAGGATCTCGGTGCTCCCGTCGGGGAGGGGCCGGAGGGCGGCCCGCACCACCAGGTCGCCGTCGGCCACCCAGCCGACCACGCCGAAGTTCTCCACCACCTTCTCCAGCGCCCCCGTCTCCAGGTCGAGGTGGTAGACGTCGTGGAGCTGGGGGTTGTCCTTGTTCAGCGCCACCAGCAGCTCGGTCGGATGGGTCTTCTCCTCGGCCACGATCTGGGCCTGGACGTCGTCGAAGGGGGTGAGGTCCCGGGTCACGCCCGTGTCGAGGTCGACGTCGTAGAGGCGCCAGTTCTCGTCGCCGCCCTTGTCCTGGACGTAGAGGAGCCGCCGGTTGTCGTGGGCCCAGGAGAAGGCCCGGATGCCGCGGTCGGTGTCCGACGTCACCGGCCCGAACGTGTCCTCGGCGGCGCCGACGTCGCCCACCCACACGTTGAGGACGCCGTCGACCGGGGCGATCCAGGCCAGGCGCCGGCCGTCAGGCGAGATGCGGGGCTGCACCCGCTCGGGGTTGCCGAAGAGGACCTCGCGGGGGACCAGGGGGACCGGGGGCGTCGTCATGGCCCCAGTCTGGCGCAGGATGCGAGGGCCGTCGCCACGATGGCGCCGGGTAGCCTGCGACGATCATGGACAGCCTCGTCGAGCGGCTCGGCTACCCGCCGGGGGCCAGGCTCGTCATCGTCAGCGCCGACGACCTGGGGATGACCCACTCGGGCAACGTGGGTGTCTACGACGCCCTCCGCCACGGCCGGGCCACCAGCGCCTCGCTCATGGTCCCCGCCCCCTGGGGCCGGGACGCCGCCGGCGGGTACCGGGGCGAGGACATCGGCGTGCACCTCACCCTGAATGCCGAGTGGGACACCTACCGCTGGGGTCCCATCACCCACTCCCCCAGCCTCCTCGACGGTGACGGCGGCTTCCCCCGCACCCTGGCCGACCTGTGGGACCACGCCGACCTCGACGAGGTTCGCAAGGAGTGCCGGGCCCAGGTGGAGCGGGCCATCTACTGGGGGTTCGACGTCAGCCACCTGGACAGCCACCTGGGGGCGCTCCAGGCCCGGCCCGAGTTCTTCGACGTCTACCTGGAGCTGGCCATCGACTTCGCCCTGCCCCTGCGCCTGGCCGGTGAGGCGGCCCAGCGGGCGGTCGGGTTCCCATTCCGGAAGCTGGCCGCCGACGAGGGCGTGATCTTCCCCGACCACTTCGTCCCCTCCCGCCCGGGCGCCCGGCGCACCATCGAACGGGCGCTGTTCGACCTCGCTCCAGGGTTGACCGAGCTCCAGACCAGCCCGGCCATCGACACCGAGGAGCTGCGGGCCGCCTGCGGGGACTGGCCGGGACGGGTGGAGGACCACGCCTACCTGCGGGACGACCCGTCCCTGGCCGACCTGGTGGCGCGCGCCGGCGCCACCCTCATCGGCTACCGGGAGCTGCGGGACCTGGCCCGGAGCTGAGGGGACCAGCTCCTAGAAGTCGGTGACGCCCCGGATCTCCTCCTGGAGGGCGCGGTACTCGGGGGAGTTGGTGAGGGGCAGCAGGGACATGAGCTTGGCCATGTTGCCGCTCACCTTCATCCGGCCCTGCATGAAGGCGGCGTTGGCGTCGAGCTCGCCCTTCTGGACCTTGACGGAGTCGTCGTAGGTCATCGTCAGGGTGAAGTCGGAGTCGTCGATCTCCCCGACCTGCGAGTCGAGGAGCTTGCCGTCCTCGAGAACCCAGAAGTACTTGATGTCGCCCTCGGGTCCCCCCGTGGCGCAGTACTGGATGCGGGCCGTGGCACCGGGGCGGACGGGCTGGTTCTCGGCGAGCTTGCGAGTCTCGTCGAGCCAATCCTGCGACAGGTACTGCGACATGGGTGCTCCCTTCCCTACTCGCGGGCGGCGGGCAGTCTAACCCCGGCGAAGAGATCATCCTCGAAGTCGCCGGCGCGCACGCCGGCGTCCACCAGCGACCGGGCCAGCCGGTACTCCTCCCAGGGGAACACGTCCCGCACGACCTCTTCGGGAAGGCGCATCCAGAAGGAGTCCGGGTCGATCTGGGTGCGGTGGGCGAGCAGGGCGGCCCGGCGCTCGTTTAGGAAATCGCCCACGTCGATACGGGTGGTCACCGGCCGCTGCTCGTCGTCGGGGTTCCAGCGTTCCAGCCACCGCTGGTAGGGGCTCTCCTCCCCGCGGTCGAGGAAGGCCTGGTTCAGCGCCTCCAGCCGGGCCCGGCCCCAAACGCTGTAGTAGAGCTTGAGGGGCTGGAAGGGCGGGCCCGTCCCGGGAAAGCGGTCCGGGTCGCCGGCCGCGTCGAAGGCGGCGACGGAGATGTCGTGGACCCGGATGTGGTCGGGATGGGGATAGCCGGTGTGGTCGTCGTCGTAGGTGAGGATCACCTGGGCGCGCTCGGCCCGGATGATGGCCACCAGCCGGCCCACCGCCTCCTCGAAGGGGGCGGTGGCGAAGGACTCGGGACGGGCGTTGTCCTCCGAATCGGGCATCCCCGAGTCGCGGTAGCCGAGCAGGTGGAGCCGGGAGTACCCGAGGATGCGGACGCTCTCCTCCAGCTCGGCCCGGCGGACGGCGGCCAGGTTGTCCCGGACCTCGGGGGTGTCGGCGGCCGGGTTGAGGATCTCCCCCGCCTCGCCCCCGGTGCAGGTCACGAGGACGGTGTGGACCCCCTCGGTGCTGTAGCGGGCCACGGTCCCGGCCCCTTTGGACGCCTCGTCGTCGGGGTGGGCATGAACGCTCAACAGACACAGTCGGTCATCGGCCACGGGGGAGAAAGTTAACCGGAACTGCCCGCACCGGCGGCCGGCCCGGCGGTAACTTGCGGCCGTGCCGTGGCTTGTCCGCTTCGCCCGTTATGGCTCCCTCGCCCTCGGATCCCTCCTGGGCGTGCTGGTCGTGCTCACCATGGCCGAACGGGCCGTGTGGCGGGGCAAGGTCCTGCCCGGGGTGCGCCTGGCGGGGGTCAACGTGGGGGGCAACGGCCTCGACCATGCCCGCCGCTCCATCATCGAACGGGCCCAGGCACTGGAGCACGACGAGCTCATGGCCGTGGCCGACGACGAGGAGTTCACCTTCACCCCCGCCGACGTTGGCCTGGACCTGGACGAGGACAGCGCCATGGCCTCCGTGGCCCGGGCCGGCCGCCACGAGAACCTGGCCGCCCAGGCCATGGGCGTGGTCACCCGGCGGCTCTCACCCCTCGAGGTCCGCTGGCGCTCCCACTACGACGATGCCGAGCTGGCCCGCACGGTGGACGCCTGGGCCGAGGGCTTCGACCAGGCGCCGGTGGACGGGGCCATCCGGATCGACGGGGAGACGATCACCCCGGTACCGCCCCGGGAGGGACGGACGCTGCGCCGGGACGAGGCCCGGGAGCTGGTCAACGCCGCCCTCCACGGCCGGGTGCCCTCGCCCGTCCACCTGCCCGTCGACACCACGCCGGCGGCGGTGGGGGCGGGCGAGGTGGAGCGGGCCGCGGCCGAGGCCCGCCGCGTGCTGGCCGGCCCCGTGACGTTGGTGGTGGAAGGGCGGGAGATCAA
>JBOGFE010000127.1:0-11667 GCA_050741935.1 Acidimicrobiia bacterium
CGTCCATGGCCGCCACCGTGCGCCCGTCGTCGTTCTGGCGCATGTAGAAGGCCTTGATGTCGCGGGGGTAGTCCATGACCACCACCGGCCGGCCCACCAGCGTCTCGGTCAGGTAGCGCTCGTGCTCCGACTGCAGGTCGACGCCCCAGGCCACGGGGAACTCGAAGTCGACGCCCGCCTTCTCGAGATGGCCGATGGCCTCGGTGTAGGTCATGCGCTCGAAGCTGGCCTCCACGAAGCGCTCCAGGCGGCCGATGCATTCGGGGTCGATGCGTTCGGCGAAGAAGGCGAGGTCGTCGGCCCGCTCGGCGAGGACGGCGGTGAAGATCGCCTTCAGGAGCGCCTCGGCCAGGTCGGCGAGGTCGGCGAGGTCGGCGAAGGCGATCTCGGGCTCGATCATCCAGAACTCGGCCAGGTGCCGGGCGGTGTTGGAGTTCTCGGCCCGGAAGGTGGGCCCGAAGCTGTACACCTTGGACATGGCCAGGCAGTACGCCTCCAGGTTGAGCTGGCCGGAGACGGTGAGGTGCGCCTCCCGGCCGAAGAAGTCCTCGCTGTAGTCGGGAGCGCCCCGCAGGTTGACCAGGTCGAGGGTCGACACCCGGAACATGGCTCCGGCCCCCTCGGCGTCGCTGGCCGTGATGATCGGGGTGTGGATCCAGTAGAAGCCCGCCTCGGAGAAGTAGCGGTGGACGGCCATCGAAAGGCAGTGCCGCACGCGTGTCACGGCCCCGAAGGTGTTGGTGCGGGGCCGGAGGTGGGCCACCTCCCGCAGGTACTCGAAGCTGTGCTGCTTGGCGGCCGCCGGGTAGGTGTCGGGATCGTCGACCCAGCCGACCACCGTCACCTCGGTCGCCTGGACCTCCACGGTCTGGCCCTTCCCCGCCGACTCGACCAGTTCGCCGGTGATCATCACCGAGCAGCCGGTGGTGAGGTGGAGGACTTCGGACTCGTAGTTCGCCAGTTCCGGTCGGGCCACGGCCTGGAGGGCGGCGAAGCACGACCCGTCGTGGAGGGCGATGAAGGAGAGCCCGGCCTTGGAGTCGCGCCGGGTGCGGACCCAGCCCTTCACCGTCACCTGGCTGCCGACGGGTACCTGCCCGGAGAGAACCTCGGCCACGGAAGCGTCCATGGCCGCGCAGCCTAGGAGCTAGCTGCGGGCTGGTCGGCGTTTGGCTGCGGTGAGGAGGAGGGCGCCCGCGGCCAGGAGGGCGATGGCGAGGGCGAGCTTTCCGGAGACCGGTGCGCCGGTTCTGGGGAGGGTGGCCAGTGGTACTGGGGCCGCCGCCGCGGGCCGGCTCTCGGGTTGGGCTGGTGGGGTGGCGTCGCCGACGGTGGTGTCGTCGGCGGGAGGGGTGAAACATTCCCGCTCAGAGGGTGGCGAAAACCTCGGTCAAGGCGGTGACGAACGGGGCGCCCCGCTCGGGCCCGATGCCGGTCGCCACCGCCGCCAGGTCGGCCGCCGACGCCTTCTCCGGGTAGGGCTCGGCCAGGAGGGCGACCATGGCCGCCGGGTCCCAGCGCAGCAGGGCGCAGCACTGGAAGCGGGCGTGGCTCCGGGTGCGGCGCTGGGAGAAGCCCACGAGCTTGCGGCCGGCGGGGTCGATCACCTCGCCCGGTCCGAGGCCGGCGAAGCACACGACCTTGGACCACGGGGTGTTCCGCATCGGCCCGTCGTGCCAGCGGGCCTCCACGCCGATCGTGGCCAGGGCCTCGGTGAAGGCCTCCCCCAGCCAGTGGAAGGCGACCCCGACGTCGTCGACCCACAGCCGGTCGCCGGCGGGTACGAACACGTCGATCCACAGGGCCTCGCCGGGGACGACGAGCACCGCCCCGCCTCCGCTCGGCCGGCGGACGATGTCGACCCCGGCCGCCGCCGCCCGCCCGGCGTCGAGGGTCGACTCGGCCTGGCCCGAACCCATGATCACCGCCGGCCGGATGACATCGAGGATGCGCACCTCCGGGCCCTCGGCGGGAGGGAGGGCGAGGTGGTCAGCCGCCCGGCCGGTGTGACGCTCGATCGTCCATCGCATCGCCGGAGGAGGCTACGGGTAGGAACGGGAGCATGCCGAGAGCCATCTGGTCCGGGTCCATCAGCTTCGGGCTCGTCAACGTGCCCGTGAAGGTGTACTCCGCCGTCCACGACCAGGACCTGCACTTCCACCAGTTCCAGGAGGGCACCGAGTCCCGGGTCCGCAACAAGCGGGTGTCGGAGAAGACGGGCCGGGAGGTGCCCTACGACAAGATCGTGAAGGGTTACGAGGTCACCAAGGGGCACTACGTCATGGTCGACCCCGAGGAGCTGGCCGCCTTCGACCCCGAGGCCACCCGGACGATCGACATCGAGGACTTCGTGGCCCTGGAGGAGATCGACCCGATCTACTTCGAGCGGACCTACAACCTGGCCCCCGACGGCGGCGAGGGCGCCCAGCGGGCCTACGTGCTGCTCCGCGATTCGCTGGAGGACCAGGACAAGGCCGGCATCGGTCGGGTGGTGATGCGCAACAAGCAGTACCTGACCGCCATCCGGGTGCTCGACGGGGCGCTGGCCCTGACCACCATGCTGTTCCACGACGAGGTGGTGCCGGTGAGCGGGATCCCGGGCATCCCCACCCGGCGGACCAAGGCCGCGGCCCAGCAGGTGAAGATGGCGGGCCAGATCATCGAGTCGCTCACCCGCAGGTGGGACCCCAGGCGCTACGAGGACACCTACCGGGTCCGGGTCCTGGAGTACATCGAGAAGAAGGCGGAGGGCGAGGAGATCGTCGTCGAGGAGCGCACCGCCGACGAGCCCGAGGTGGTGGACCTCATGGCCGCCCTCGAGGCCAGTCTCGAGTCGGCCCGGAAGGGCGGAGCGAAGAAGCGGAGCGGTACCGGCCGGCGCCGGCCGTCGTCTTCGGGCCGGCGCAGGAGCGCCTGAGCCTCAGGCCCCCTTGGCCTGGCGGCCGTTGCGGGCCGCGGCCACGGCCACGTCCCCGCCGGCCCGCCGGGCGGCCATGACCAGCTGCGAGGCGGCGTAGAGGGTGCGCCCGATGTCGCCCTGGGTCGTCCGGTCGAAGACGGCCAGGCCCATGCTCACCGTCACCACCTTCTTGGGCGGGTTGTGCACATGGGAGATGCCCATCGCCTCCACCGCCCGCCGCAGCCGGGCCGCCGCCCGCTGGACCGAACGGTCGTCCTGCTCGGGCAGCACCATCAGGAACTGGGAGTCACCCAGGAGGTGGAGGCTGTCACCGGCCCGGCTCTGGCGTCGCAGCAGGGCGGCCACCCGCTGCATCACGTCGTCGGTCGCTTCCGGCCCGTGGTACTGGCGGTAGCGCTCCAGGCGGTCGATCTCGAGGACGGCCAGCCAGTAGCGGTGGCCGTAGCGCCGGGCCCGGTCGGACAGGGCCTCCAGGTCGGTGACGAGGAGCCGGCGGTTGTCGATGTTGGTCAGCAGGGGGAGGCCCTCGGCCAGCTGGTGGAGCTTGGGGCTCTCGTCGGCCAGCTCCTGGTGGAGGGTGGTCAGCCGCGAGGCGGCCACCATGCGGGCCTCGAGCGACTCGATGGTGAAGGGCTTGGGCAGGTGGTCGTCGGCGCCCGCCTTCATGGCCTCCAGGGCGTCGGCCGAGGCCGCCCGGCCCGTGACCACCACGATGTAGGTGTAGGGGTTGGCCGGCTCGGTGCGGATGCGCCGGCACAGCTCGAGACCGTCGGAGCGGGGCATCATCCAGTCGGCGATGACCACCTCGGGCGCGGTCTGGCGGTACTCCGCCCACGCCTCGTCGCCGTCCTCGGTGAGGATCACGTCATGGCCGTCCTGACCGAGGATCTCGGCCAGCAGGCCGCGAACCGCCGGGTCGTCCTCCGCCACGAGGACCTTCATGTGTGCCCCTCCTGAGTCCGGTGCGTCGCGAACCCTCATGGTCCGGGGCGCGGCGTCAGCCGGGAATAGCCCAACCGGGTCATTTCCTCCCTGGCCCGGCAGGTTTGGTCGGGCTGGTCCCGCTCAGAGCCAGCCGCTGCGCCGGAAGGCCCGGTACAGGGCCACGCAGACGGCGAGCATGACCGTCACCACCGCCGGGTAGCCGAAGGTCGAGTGGAGCTCGGGCATGTGCTCGAAGTTCATGCCGTAGACGCCGGCCAGCATCGTGGGCACGGCGGCGATGGCCACCCAGGCGGAGATCTTGCGCATGTCCTCGTTCTGGCGGACCGACACCCGGGTGAGGTTCGCCTCCAGCACGCTGGTCAGGAGGTCGCGGTAGGTGGCGTCGAGCTCCACCACCCGCAGCAGGTGGTCGTGGACGTCGCGGAAGTACTCGTGGGTCTCCTCGTGGATGCAGGGCAGGTGCCCGTGGGCCAGGAGGTTGAGGGCTCCCGAGAGCGGGACCACGGCCCGGTGGATCTCCAGCACCTCCCGTTTGAGGAAGTAGATCCGCTCCACCGGGTTCTCGTCCGCATCCTCGGAGAACACCGCCAGCTCGACTTCCCGGATGTCGTTCTCCAGCCCTTCCATCACCGGCTCGTAGTCGTCGACCACCTTGTCGACGATGGCGTGGAGGACGGCACTGGGGCCGCAGCACAACAGATCGGGCCGGCTCTCGATGCGGGCCCGGACGCCGGCCAGGGCGCTGGCCGCGCCGTGGCGGACGTGGACGATGAAGCCCTCGCCCACGAAGATGAGGATCTCGCCCAGCTCCACGGTCTCGGACGGCTCGTCGTAGCGGGCCGTCTTCAGCACGACGAACAGGGTGTTGTCGTACACCTCCAGCTTCGGGCGCTGATGGGCGTTGATGGCGTCCTCGACGGCGAGCTCGTGGAGGTCGAACTCGCGCCGCACCGTGCCGAACTCCTCCTCGGTGGGCTCGAAGAGGCCGATCCACACGAAGGAGCCCTTGGCCCGGCAGGCGAGCGCCATCTCGTCGAGGGCCAGCTGGCCGCCCTCGCGCTGCCCGTCCCGGTACAGGGCACAGTCGACGATCACGACCGGGATTGTCGCATCTGGCGGTGAATGGAGGGTGACCAGTGGGTAGGGTGCAGGGCATGACGAGCGGGCATGCAACCCACCAGGAAGTCCTCGAGTCGAAGGCGGCCACCGAAGCCGCCATGCGCCCTCAGCAGGTTCCCGTCAACGTGTACGAGACGAGCGGTGCTCTGGTCGTGGTCGCGCCGATCCCCGCCGTCACCGCCGGCGACGTGACCGTGGAGCTCGACTCCGGCCGCTTGAGGTTCTGGGCCAGCCTGCGCAGCGCCGGGACCCGGGAGTTCCTCATCAAGGAATGGGACTACGGCGGCTACGAGCGCGAGATCGACCTTCCCGGCGGCTACGGCGCCGGCGTGGAAGCGTCCGTGGCCAACGGCCAGCTGGTGGTCCGGGTGCTCCGGGGCGAACCCACCGGGCCCCTCACCATCCAGCCCCACGCCACGCCCATCGACCGGGTCTGACCCCTCACCTCAGCCGCTCCAGGAACCGGGTCCGGTCCACCACCACCCGGGTGATGGTGGCCTCGCCGATGGGGCCGTTCCCGTCCGACACCGTGACCCGGAAGGTGAGGCTGCGCCCGTCCACCTCGGCCAGGACGGCCTCGGCCCGGACCTTCCCCCCCACCGGCGTGGGCGAGCGGTGCTCGAGGGTGATGCGGTGGCCGACGGTCGTCGTCCCGGGGTCGAGGGCGGGGGTCACCGCCGCCACCGTCGCCTCCTCGGCCAGGGCCAGCAGGCGGGGGGTGCCGAGGACGGGGACGTCGCCGCTGCCGAGGGCGATGGAGGTGTCGGGCTCGGCCACCACGAGGGTGACGGCGGCCGACAGGCCAGGTGCCAGGACCACGGGCGGCAACCCTAGTAAGAAGTCGGCTGACCCCCGGGCGAAAGGACCACCGCCATGCGACGCATGACGGATGACGGACGAGTGACGGCCGGCCGCCGGCCCCTTCTGCTACTCGGCGTAGGTCCAGTCGGGCTGCTTGCGGGCCTGCCGCTCGTCGTAGCGGGCCACGCCGCCGGCCAGGTCGAGCAGCTTGGCCACCACGATGGGCCGTTGCCGGGGACACGGACCCTCGAGATGGGCGGCGAAGGTGTCGGGGAAGGCGGAGAGGATGCTGCCCACCACCTGCCGTTCCTGGGTGGCCAGGTAGCAGCGGGCCCCGTCGGTCACCTTCCCCAGCCACGAGCCGATCTCGGCCACGTCGACTTCGGACGCCTCGCCGGCCTGGATGCGCTCCAGCGCCCCGGTGATCTCGCCCGAACCGAGCTTGCACGGCGGGCACTGCCCGCAGGACTCGACGTAGAGGAAGCGGGACATGGCCCGGGCCACCTCGACCATGCACGCCGTCTCGTCGTAGACGATGAAGCCGGCCGCCCCCATGCCGCTGCCGGCGGCCTTGAACCCCTCGTAGGAGACGGGCGTATCGAGCCGGCCGCCCGTGATCACCGGATTGGCGACGCCGGAGAACACCGCCTGCACGTGCTGGTCCCGGGGCAGTCCGCTGGCCACGGCGTCGATGACCGCGCCGAGCGGCGTGCCGAGCTCGATCTCGCCGACGTCTGGGGCGACGACGTCGCCCACCACCGTGGCGATGACGTGGCCGGGAGATTCGGCGGTGCCCCGGCCCCGGAACCACTCGGCGCCCCGGGCCAGGATGACGGGGACGTTGGCCAGGGTCTCCACGTTGTTGACCAGCGTGGGGTTGGACTCGTGGGGTTCGGGGTGGCCGGGTTCTCTCGGGGTCGCCTCCCAGCCGGTCTGGGGCCGGGCGAAGAGGCCGTGCTCGTACGGCGGGAGCAGGCGGGGGAGGGGATCGCGGCCCTCGATCACCTCGAGCAGCGCCTTCTCCTCGCCGAAGAGGTACTCGTCGGGGCCGGGGACGATGGTGATCCGGCAGTCGCTGCAGATGCCGGCTTCCTGCATCTCGGCCACCGCCCGGGTGAGGGCGGCGATCTCGGGTTCGAAGCTGCCCTTGATGCCGACGAAGGCCTCCGCCGCCCCCACGGCGAAGGCGGCGATGATGAGCCCCTCCATCACCTGATAGGGGTTGGACCGCAGCAGGGCCCGGTCCTTGAACGTGCCCGGCTCCCCCTCGGCGGCATTCATGACCAGGTAGTGGTGCGTGCCGGCGCTTCCGGCCACGCTCGTCCACTTGCGCCCGGTGGGGAAGCCGCCGCCGCCCCGGCCCCGCAGCCCGGATCGGCTGATCACCTCGATGGTCCCGGCCGGGCCCACCTTCTGGGCTTCGGCCAGGCCGAGGCCCCCGTCACCGGCCAGGTACTCGTCGAGGGAGGCGACGGAGGACGCCGGCAGCAGGAAGGGTTCCACGGTGACTCATTCTCCTGTCGGGGCCCGTCCTAAGCGGAAAGGAGTCCCGTCCGGCGGAGGAAATCGATCTGGTCGGCGGCGACCCGCCCGGGGCCGTCGCCCAGGAAGACGTCGAAGTGCGCATAGGGGTAGCGGTGCAGCTCGGCCTGGGGGGCTTTGGCGGCCAGGCGCTCGATGGCCTTGCCCGACACGGTGATGTCGTGCTCGCCGATCGCGACCCACATCGGGCAGGTGACCTTGGCCGCCTTGAGCACCGGGCGGTGGAAGGCGACCGTGGCCAGCACGCCGGGGCTGATCTCGTTGCGCCACGATGAGCTCGCCGGGACGATCGCCTTGAACCCGTCGGCTTCCCCCCGGAAGGGCATGACCGCCTTTCCGCCGGGCTGGGCGGTGACGGGCACCAGGTTGTGCCGGCCGGCCTGGTCGGCGAGGGCCCGGGGGACGAGCCAGGCCGCCGTCCTGGGCGGGGTGGCCAGCACCCGGGCCAGGCCGTCGAGGAACGGGCACAGGGCGATGACGGCGGCGACCGAGTTGTCGGCGGCGGCGGTCTCCACGGCGTGGCCGCCGCCGAAGGAGAAGCCCCACAGGACGATGCGCTGCGGGTCGACACCGGGCAGGGCGCGGGCGGCGGTGGCGGCCGCTCGCCAGTCCTCCAACTGGGACCTCTTGCGGAACCGCTGCCGGGGCTCGCCCGGCGAGTCCCCCAGGTGGCGGTAGTCGAAGGCCATGACGGTGGCGCCGGCGCCGGCCAGGAGCTCGGCGTAGGCGGGCAGGCCGTCGTGGCGGGTGAGGGAGAAGCCGTGCGCCATCACCACGCACGGCCGTCCGCCTCCGCCGTCCCCGTCGGGGGGCGCGTACACCCAGGCGGCACAGCGCCCGGAACCGGCGGCGAACTCGTGGTCGGAGCGGTTGGTCACGGCCGTAGGCTAGGCCCGCTCCGGTCCCGGTAGCCTGGCGGGGGCGATGCGGCGCTCGTTTCTCTGCTCCCGTTGTGGTGGCGTGGTCGAGGCCCTCGACCTGCAGCCGGGCGAGACGGGCGACGGCGCCTGTCCCGACTGCGGCCTCGGCTTCACCTCGTCGGCCTCTGTCTTCAGCGGGCCCAGGCCCGGCCCGGCCGGATGGCGGGCCCGCCGGCGGGGCCGCCAGAGCCTGGAGGCCCACCAGACCCGCCAGGACCATGTGCTCCGCCGGCGGACGTTCCCGGTCTTCGGGCTCGACGACCGCTGGACCGGACCGCGGTGGACGGCCGGCTGGAGCAGCTCCGACGATGTCGTGGAGAGCATCGGGCTCGGCTACGGCGACCCCTATGACCCTGGCTCCCCGGAGGTGCGGGTCTTCACGGCCCGGCTGGCGCCGCCCCGGGAGCGCATGACCGAGGTGAACGCCACCCAGGAGCTGGTGCAGTACCTGTGGCACGAGGGCGGCGCCGACCATGACATCGTCCGCTCCGCCTACACCGACCAGGACCCGACGGCCGCCTGGTCCGACGTCACCCTTCCGGTCGACGGGCAGCCGACCGCCTTCCGCACGCTGGCTTCCGGGTCGTTCTGGGTCGCCCTCGGCCGGGTGGGGGAGGGGCTCGTCACCATCCAGGCCCGGCTCGTGGATCCCGCCGGCGTCGGCCTCGTCACCGTGCACGACGTCGAGCCCTACCTGGGCGCCGGCCCCTCCCCACACTGACCGCGACGCCGACAAGGCCAGAGCGATGTTGGCCCTACTAGGGCCACGATCGCTCCGGCCTTCCGGAAATTCAGCGGCGGCCGGAGGGAGCCTCCGTCATACTCCTCGCCCATGCAGCGGGACCTTGCCCCTGACCACGCCGCCGATCGCCTTGCCGCGAGCCAGTGTGGCGTCATCAGCCGGCGTCAGGCGCGTGCGGCCAAGCTCACGTCGAAACAGATCCGGACCCGGGTGGCCAGTGGTCGGTGGCGCCAGGTCCTGCCCGGCGTCTACGCCGTGGCCGGCGCGCCGACGTCGTGGGAGCAGGATGCGATGGTCGCCGTTCTGGCCGGTCCCGATGGGACTGTGCTGTCGCATCTGACCGCCGCCGCGCTGGTCGGGCTCTGTGACCCGCCACCCCTACCCCACGTGACCGTGCCGCCGAAGGCGAGCGGCCGCTTCCGCAATGCCATGGTGCATCGTCCCGTCGCCGCCCTCGACCCCGCCGACCACGGTGTCGTCGGGTCGTTCCCGTGCACCACGCCGGCCCGGACGCTGGTCGACTGCGCCGCCCTCCTGGGTGACGACGTCTTCTGCGAGATGGTCGATGCCGCCCTCTGCCGGGGCCTGGCCAGCGCTGGCGCGGTCCGGGCTGCGGCCGGACGGGTGGCCAGGGCCCCGGGACGGAAGGGGCTGCCGCGGGTCGAGCGGGCCCTCGAGGTGTGGGCCCCGGGACCGGCGCCGGGCAGTCCGGCGGAGATGCGGCTCGCCCGCCTCATCGTGAGCTGGGGTTTGCCGTGTCCCGAGCGCCAGGTCGAGATCCGGGACGCACGGGGCGGGTTCGTGGCCCGCTGCGACCTCGGGTGGCGGGACCTCAAGGTTGTCCTGGAGTACGACGGTGCGGAGTGGCACGGACCCCGGCGTGCTCCTCTCGATGCCGCCCGCCAGCAGCGGATCGAAGCGCTCGGATGGCGGGTGATCCGGGTTCGCAAGGTCGATGTGAGGCCGCCGGCGCGGGCCCTGCGCGCCGAGCTGCTGGCCCTGTTCGCCGACCCCCGCGCCGCCTGAACCCGCAAGGCCGGAGCGATGTTGGCCCTCTGAGGGCCACGATCGCTCAACCCTTGGGGTCAGTCGGCGGTGACGAGGTGGTCGAGCTGGCGGGCGGCGACCCAGCTGAGGCCGGCCAGGACGGCGACGGCCACGCCGGCGGCCACGGCCATGTCGCCGGCGGCGAGGCGGCCGTCGAGGAGCAGGGGGCGGGCGGCCACGGTCAGGAGGTCGAGGGGGTTGCGCTCGGCCAGCTCGCGGAGGTAGCCGGGCATGGTGGCGTGGGGGACCCAGATGCTGCTGGTGAACATGAAGGGCAGGAACAGGGGCAGGAGCGCCTGGGTCACCTCGGCGCTGCGGGTGCGCAGCCCCGCCACCAGGAAGATGGCGTTCCAGGCCGCCGACCACAGGGCCACCAGGAGGAGCACCAGGGCGACGGCCGCCGGCGAGCCCAGGGGCGCTCCGAGCAGGGCGCCCACGAACAGGATCAGGGCGGCGATGGGGACCGCCCGGGCGGCTTCGAAGGCCAGCAGTCCGGTCAGCGCCGCCTTCGGCGAGGTGGGCAGGAGGCGCAGGCGGTCGAGGTAGCCGGTGGAGAAGTCGGTGACGAGCCGGCCGGCGGCGAACCCGCCGCCCATCATGGCGGCCAGGAAGACCAGGCCGGGGGTGGAGTAGTCGACGAGCTGGTCGGTGCCGTAGCCGGGCAGGTTGATCATGATGCCGAAGACCTGGGTGATGATCGCCACCATGGCCAGGGGCAGGACGGCCGGGAACACGAAGGCCCACGCCGGCTCCCGCAGGGCGTGACGGGTCGTCCGGCCGAAGGTCAGCGCCGCGTGGCGGAGGAACGGGCTCACCGCCGGCGCCGCTCCACCAGGGCGAGGGCCACCCCCATGACCGCGCCCCACACGACGATGGTGGCCACGCCCCCGGCCACGACGGCCAGGTCGACGTCCCCCCGGGTCCACTGGCGGGCCGCTTCGGTCACGGCCGAGACCGGGTTGGCCTGGGCGATGCGCTCCGCCCAGCCGGGCATCAGCTCGGCCGGCAGCCACACCGTGGACAGGAACGTCACCGGGGCGAAGAGCGGGAGCAGGGCCTGGGGCGCCTGGGGACTGGCGGAGAGCCGGGCCACCAGGTGGAACAGGGCGTTCCAGGCCATGGCCCAGGCGCCGGACAGGGCCAGCAGGGCTGCCCACCCGGCGGGCGAGGGATGCACGTCCTCCGACATGAGCACCGCCACCAGCAGTACCAGGGCGGCGGCGGGGAGGGCCCGGGCGGCGTCGAAGGCCAGCCGGCCGATGGTCACCGGGCCCGGGGAGGCGCCGACGAGCCGGAGCCGTTCGGAGAAGCCGCCCCGCAGATCCTCGGCCAGGCCCACGGCGGTGAAGCCGGCGCCCATCATCCCGGGCAGGAGCACCGCCCCCGCCGCCAACCAGTCGAAGTAGGACGGGTCCGGGAAGGTGGGCAGGTCGGCCACCGACCCGGTCAGGTCGGCGAAGAAGGTGACGGTGACGAGGGGCGGCACGAACGGGAACACCCAGGCCATGGCGAAGCGGCGCCGGGCCCGGATCTCCTCCCGGCGGAAGGCCAGCCAGGCCGTCCGCCAGGCCGGGTCGGGCGTGAGGGGCGCGACGGCCGCGGTGCCGCCCGTGGGGGCCCCGGCTCGGGGC